>JAWOCO010000228.1:0-13589 GCA_046483765.1 Alkalispirochaeta sp.
ACATCGTCCGGATCAAGGCCGAGATCGTGTTCGATCTGGTGAAGGCACATATCTATATCGGCGGCGGGAAGATCTATCTTGTTGAGCACCGGAATGATTTCCAGATCATGTTCCAGAGCCAGATACAGGTTGCTCAGCGTCTGCGCTTCGACCCCCTGGGCCGCATCAATCAACAGAATCGCTCCTTCACAGGAGGTGATCGCTCGGCTTACCTCATAGGAGAAGTCTACATGTCCCGGGGTGTCCACCAGGTTCAGCCGGTACTCCTGCCCGCCGATATCCATCGGCATCGTGACCGCCTGACTCTTGATCGTAATTCCCCGTTCCCGCTCGATATCCATCGAATCCAAGAGCTGGTCGCGAAAATCGCGGTCCGCCACGATGTGGGAACGCTGAATGAACCGGTCCGCCAGCGTGGACTTTCCGTGGTCGATGTGAGCGATGATAGAGAAGTTACGAACATATTTACGTGCTACGGGTGAACTCATGAGCGTTCGTTGTACTACGGAGACCGGAGACTATTCAACAAGCAGCGTCGATCGCAGCGCGGATTACCGCCAACAACTCGTCCAACTCGAACGGTTTGTGCACGGTGGCCTGCTGTCCCGCATCTACAGCCTCTCCCGTGACAACTAGTACCACCGGTGCCTGATTGATTGACCGGTAGCGCGCAACGATCTCGGCAGCATCCAGGAACGGCGCTGAGAGGTCACTCACCACCAGGTCGATTTCTACGTTATGCTCCAGTACCAGCAACGCATCCCCCACCGACCGCGCGATGACCGGTACGAATCCTCGCGAACGCAACACATTGCCGATGAGACTGCGCATGGAATCCTCTTCCTGGACTACCAGGATCCGTTCATTCCCGGATACTCCCGGGGACGCGGGCTCGGGCGCTGTGTGTTCGAGCGACTCCATAGACAGTACCGGGACGTAAATGGTGAACGTCGTGCCTTGACCGATCGTACTGGTCACGTCGATGGCACCACCGCTTTCATCCACGGCGGAGTAGACGGTGGCCAGTCCAAACCCACTGCCCCGATCAGCTTCTTTCGTGGTAAAAAACGGTTCAAATACATGGGGAAGGTATTCGGCATCGATACCTTTGCCGCTATCAGCAACGCGCAGCACGTAGTAGGTTCCCGGTGAAATCGTGCGGGTCATCGTGGGGAGCGGCGCCTCCAGGGTGATCACCTCTGAGGATAGTATGATCTCTCCACCGCGGCGAATCGCGTCCCGCGCGTTCAATACCAGATTGAGCATAATCTGTTCAAACCGCGTACGATCCATTCTCACCGCGGCCTCACCGGCCCGCCGATAGATCTCCAGGCGGATATACTCCGGCAGCAGCCCGTCCATCATTGGACGGTTCTCCTCGATCACGAGATCCGGGGTGAGTTCCGTGGGATTGGGTGGCTGCGCCCGGCTAAACGCCAGCAACTGTCGCGAAAGCTCCGCCGAACGTCGGGCGGTATCGTAGACTCCCTGCACGTTGGTGCGAATCGCCGAGGCCTCCGGATACGCCTCCAGATCGTCCAGCACCAGGCGGGTGTAGCCCATGATTACCGTGACCAAGTTGTTGAAGTCATGCGCCAACCCCCCGGACATGCGGCCGATCGCATCCATGCGCTCCGCATGGGCCAGTTGCGCGTCCTTGCGACGGATCTCGGAGTTGCGATTCATGCGCTCCGTGATATCGGTGAGAACCCATACCGTCAGCGGATCCGCCGCTTCTCCGGTGTTAGGGCTCAGCACCGCGGCCCGCACTTCCACGATGCCCCCGGCATACTTCGGTGGACTCCACCGAATCGGCCGCTCCCCGCGCAGTACGTTGTCCCGAATCTCCTGCGGAATCAGATCAGAAATCTCACCATGGTCACCGGAACCGCTACGGATCAGATTCCGCGCCTGCGAGTTGGCGTAGCGGATGTGCCCATCCCGATCACTCACCAGAACGCCATCATCGATAGATCCGAGAATCTGTGACAGCAGCGCTTCCCGCGACTGAACGGCCTGCTCCATCCGGTTGCGATAGAGCGCCAGCACGACGGCGGTACGCAGTTCCCGCTCGTCAAACGGCTTTATGATATAGGCGTACGGTTCAGTAACTTTCGCCCGATCCAGGGTTTCGTCATCGGCGTAGGCCGTCAGCAGAATCACCGGTATCCGGAACTGCGACCGCACCACGCCGGCGGCGCTGACGCCGTCCATCTGCCCGTCGAGATGGATATCCATAAGCACCAGATGCGGGAGCCCTGCGGCCGATCCTCGCGCGCGAAGCGCTGCAAGCAGGTCCTCGGCAGCGGAGAACACACCGCCCACGGTGTAGCCCAACCGCTCAAGGTGAGCGCGGATGTCCAGAGCAACGATCTGTTCATCTTCTACGATGAAAATTTCGGTGGTGGTGTGCGCTTCATCCCGTATCACACCGGCAGACCCAGCTCCTTGATCAGCTGAAACAGCTTCTCCTGATCGATCGGCTTCACCAGATAGGAATCTGCCTCACCCTGGTAATAGGCCTCCACCACGTTCTTCGGATCCTCCAATGCTGTGGTCATCACCACTTTGGTCTGGTCCGGCGGTTGAACTCCGATGCGCTTTTCGATGGTGCGAATTTCTCGCAACGCAGTCTGTCCATCAACATTGGGCATCATGATATCCAGCAGGATCAGCCGATAGGGATCATTCTCTTCCCAGGCCAGGCTGAAGGCATCGATCGCTTCCTGTCCATCAACCACGACATCGCACCGACTGCGATCGCGCAGGATCGACTGTAGGTATCGACGACTGCCGAAATCATCCTCAACGATCAGGATGCGTACGTTCTCTTCTGATTTCATCTATCTGTCTCCTTCTCCAACTCGGTCACGAGCCGGTGAATAGCGTCGGTGTCTTTGCGGCGTAACGCCAAGAGCAGGCGAAACGCGATTTCCGCAACAGCGGATTGGGCGGATTCGGGAGAGCGCTGCTTTATCTCCGACAACAGTTCCTGCGCTCGGCCGTACTCCCCGGACGCCACGAACCCCCGGACTTCTGCGATCCGGGAGTCACCGGCGGACTGCCGACCGTGGTCGATCCCCAGGTTACACACGACGCGATGCATCGTGTCTACATGAAACGGCTTAGTCATAACTGTTTCAAAGCCCGCCTCCCGGGCGTGCTCCTCGATTTCCTGAACGGAATGACCCGAGAGGGCAACCATTCTGAGATTTCTCCCATCATTGCCGCCCTCTCCGGCCCGAATGCGTCGAGCCAGCTCCCACCCGTCCATCTCCGGCATTTCGATATCAAGAATAGCCACATCGAACCGCTCCTGTTGGAGAGCTGCCAGAGCCTCACGTCCGCCGGTGGCGGTAACCACCCGGTGACCGCGCGATTCCAGGAGCTTCTGATGAAGGACCAGGTTGTTCCGGTCGTCATCGACGACGAGGAGCTGTAGCGCCGGGTCCGGTGCGCGCGGCATTGAGGCGCGCGGCTCCGCATCGACGGACCCTGTGCGCTGCGTCTCTGTCGGCACTGCGCCGGAGAGCGTCTCGCGGATCACTTCAACGGGGACCGGCTCCAACAACGAGGATACGTACCGTTCCCGCGCCACCTGCGCGCTGTGGGTACGCTGGATTCCACCCACCACCAGGACGGCACCATGATCCGGAATCTCCTGCATGTGGTCATCGGTGGTGATGATCCGGTCGAACTGCTCCGGTGCCGCAAGAATATCCTGCCAGGGGAGGTGTGAAAACGCCACCCCCGCGGTGGCGCACCACGGCTGCCAGGATCTGGCGATTAGCAGATCATCGGTGGCTACGGAACGGATGGCTGCGCGTATCGATTCACCTCGAGGATCAGCGTTCTCAGCAGGGGCGAACGGAAGCTCCACAGCAAAGGTTGAACCCTTAGGAGAACTCTGCCTCAGATCCACCGAACCGCCCATCGCCTCCACCAGCCGCCGTACTAACGCCAATCCCAAACCTACCCCCCCAGCTTTGCGGGTGGCCGGACTCTCGGCCTGACTGAAATCTTCGAAGATCAGCGAGCGGTGCTCCGAAGCCACCCCGGGACCAGTATCTTCTACCTCAATCGCGACACGGGAATCGGCAGCCGGACGAGCGCTAACCACCACATACCCCGCCTCGGTGAACTTCACCGCGTTGGAGATCATATTGCGCAGAATCTGCCCCAGGCGCGTCCGGTCGCCGTAAACTGCGCGCGGCAGCATCGGATCGATCACCGTGGTCATGCGCAGTCCCTTTCTGCCCGCCTCCACCGCAAAACTGCGGCTTACCCGTTCTACCACGATCACGGGATCGAAGAGTTCCCGTTGCAGCGAAAGCCGCCCTGAGTCGAAGCGGGCGTAGTCGAGAATATCGGAGATCAGCGCCGTGAGCTGCTGGGCAGAGAGATCCAGAATTTCAAGATACTCCTGAGTGGAGCGGGGATCCGGCTCACCGCGTAACAGTCGGGTCATTCCCAGAATGCTGTTTAAGGGGGTGCGTAGCTCGTGGGTGACGCGGGCGAGAAAGTCACTCTTCGCCTGGGCGGCGCTTTCCGCCGCTTCCTTGGCAGCCACGAGACTCGCGCGGTATTCCTCCTCCTGAGACACATCCCGGATCACTACCACCCGGGATCCCCCGACCCCCGAAAGGAGCTCCAGGTCGTTACTGGATACTGCCACCGTCCGCGGCGTGCCCGCCCGTGGGGTCAGACGAGTCCACTCCTCCGGCGATGAGCTTTTCAGAATGTGAGCGTCGGTCTGCACCACTGAGCCGATATCTGTACCCACCGCCTCGGAGGCGCTCCATCCGGTGAGCTGCTCGGCAGCGTGATTCATAAACAGGATCCGGTCCGCGCGATCGGCGGTGACGATTCCTTCGGTGACGTTGTTTAGGGTGACCCGCAGGAGTGCGCGGTTCTCCCGCAGTTCCCGTTCCGCGCTGTGCTTATACAACGCCAGCTCGATCGCGATGGAAAGCTCCCGTTCCTGAAACGGTTTCAGCAGATAACCATACGCATTGGAACGCTTGGCCCGTTCCAGACTCTTGGAGTCCGAAAACGCCGTAAGAAAGATGACGGGAACATCGTACTCTTCCTGAATCAGATCGGCGGTCTTGATACCATCGATATTACCGCGAAGCTGGATATCCATGAGCACCACGTCCGGAGGAGTTTGCCCTACCAGCTCGATCGCGGCGGCACCGGTGCCGGCACGACCGACTACCGAGAACCCCATCGACCGCAGCCTGTTCTCCAGATCCAAGGCGACGATACTTTCGTCCTCAACGATGAGAACGTCAGTTGCCATAGCGCCCGACCCGCTTTAAGACTGATTCCGCGATCTTGGACAGCCCCACGCTGGTGTCGACCCCGCCGCGTTTGACCGCTTCATTGGGCATCCCATACACCACGCAGCTCGCTTCATCCTGGGCAATATTATACGCACCGGCCTGGTGCATCTCCGCCATGCCCATCGCCCCGTCGTCGCCCATACCGGTCATAATCACCCCAATCGCATTGGGACCGGCATAGTGGGCGGCTGACCGGAACAGGACGTCTACGGAGGGCCGATGCCGGCTCACCAGCGGACCATCGCGAAGCTCCACGTAGAAGCGCGCACCACTGCGCTTAAGCAGCATGTGCCGGTTTCCCGGTGCGATCAACGCGTGACCGGTGAGCACTGAATCGTTGTTCTCCGCCTCTTTTACCGTAATTTCGCAGATACTGTTCAACCGTTGTGCAAAGGCGGCGGTGAATTTTTCCGGCATGTGTTGAACGATCACAATGCCCGGGGCATTGAGCGGCATCGCCTCGAGGAACTCCCGCAGCGCCTCGGTGCCACCGGTGGACGCCCCTACACAGACGATCTTCTCCGTCGTTTCCGGTACCGCCCGTCCATTGGGAGGCGGAATCACGGCGTCGGCGTTTAACTTCGGCTCCACCTCACGCATATCGGCAGAACCGCGGGACGCGGCGGCCCGCTTGTCCGCAGGCGGCTGCTGAGGCGGCCGCCGGGGAGGCGCCGACTGGGACGGCGTGGTTTCCTTACTCCGCAGTTTACGCAATCCGTGGCGACTGGCGTACGCCGCTTTCACCGCGTCGTACATCGCCACCCGGGACTCCTCTAGAAATCGTTTGGTTCCCATTTTGGGTTTTTCCACGATTTCCGCCGCCCCGTAGTCCAACGCCGCCAGGGCGTTGGCGGAGCCGGATTCCGCCATGGAAGAGCACACCACTACCGGCAGGGGATGCTGTTGCATGAGATGCTTCAAGAAGCTCAGCCCGTCCATGCGCGGCATTTCGATATCCAGGGTTATGACATCGGGCACCACGGTGGTGAGTTTCTTGGCTGCGATGTACGGATCAGCAGCGGTGGCCACCACCTCAAAATCGGCGCTCTCTTCAAACAGCGCGGTCAACGTCTGGCGGACCACCGCCGAATCATCGATTACCATCACGCGAATCTTGTCAGGCATACTGCGATCGCTCCTTTTCCGGTCGCCGATAGACGGTGGGCGCCACCGATTCCACCGGAAGATCGATCCCAGCCAACGTCTCCGAGTGCCCCAGAAACAGGTATCCCCCGGGGAGTAAATAGTTGTACAACTTGCGCAGAAGCTCCTCCTGTCTTGGGCGGTCGAAATAGATGATCACGTTGCGACAAAATATGATATGAAAGCGATCGCGCACCGGAAACGAGGGGGCCATCAGGTTCATGCGGTGAAACGCGGTGCGTTGCCGCAGTATCGGCTTTACGCGCACCAACTCAGCCGCTGAGTCACGACTCCGCATGAAGTACCGCTTCCGCAGCGACTGTTCCACCGGATCGATCCTGCCGGCGGGATAGACGCCCTTCTTGGCGGTGGCCAGCACCGCGGTAGAGATGTCGGTACCCAGAATGCGAAAGTCGAAGCGAGGATTCTGCCGCCGAAACTCCGCCAGGACGATCGCCAGCGTGTACGGCTCCTCGCCGGTAGAGGCCGCCGCGGACCACGCCTTCAGCGGCGATGACTCCCCCCAGCCGGCGGCAAACTTCTCGGGCAGGATATGATCACGGAGGAAGGTAAAATGGTCGGCTTCCCGAAAGAAGTCGGTTTTGTTGGTGGTCACCACATCGATCATGTGGATAATCTCATCCCCATCGTGATCGAACACGTGCGTGATGTACTCTTCGAAGGTGCCCAGTTGCAGTGCCCTCAGTCGCTTCTGCAGACGACTTTCCAACATGATGCGTTTCGCCGGGGGCATCTTGATTCCGACTTCACCCTCGATGAAGCGGCTCAAGCGACGAAACTGCTCATCATTGAGTGAGATGGAGCTCATGGCTCTTACCCGCAGCCAGTCGCTGTACGTCAAGAATCAAGGCCACATCCCCGTCTCCGAGAATCGTCGCCCCACTGACACCTTCAATGTTCTGGTACATCTGTCCCAGGTTCTTAATTACCGTCTGGTGGTCACCGATAACCGTATCAACCAGAAAACCCACATCGCCGATGCCGGTATGCACCACAACCGCCTGCTCCCGCTCCGGCCGATCTCCGCCGATATTGAACTCCCGTCGAAGATCAACGATTGGCAGCATCTCACCCCGATTGGCGACAACGCCGTCGTTCGCACCGGTCCGCTGGAACTCGATGCACTCCTCAACGTTGGAGAGGGGCACCACAAACCGCTCGTGACCGATGCGTACCAGCAGACCGTCGATAATGGCCAGCGTCAAGGGAATCGCGATGATCACGGTGGTGCCGGTGCCGGCAACCGATTCCAGCGCTACCGAGCCCCCAATGTTTTCCACTTCTTTGCGGACCACATCCATTCCCACCCCGCGGCCGGAAACGGTAGTCACCGACCCCGCCGTAGAGAAACCTGCCGCAAACACCAGTTCCAGCAGCTCGTGTTCACCCATCTGCGCGTCGGCGGAGATAACTCCCCGCTCCACTGCGCGCTCTCTAATCCGATCACGATTGAGCCCGCCGCCATCGTCTTCGATTCGTACCTCCACGTTGGCTCCCACATGGCGGGCCCGCAAGGCGATCGTACCCATAGGATCCTTTCCGGCCGCCCGACGAACGTCCGGCGCTTCAATTCCGTGGTCGATGCTGTTGCGGATGATATGCACTAAGGGGTCATGCAATCGCTCGATAACCGTCTTGTCCAGCTCAGTCTCGCCGCCCTCGGTGACCAGATCAACCTGCTTGCCCAACTCCTGCGACAGGTCCCGAATGAGGCGCCGAAAGCGGGAGAAGCTGGTAGAAATGGGAAGCATGCGGATACTCATCGTGCTGTCGCGCAACTCCGCCACGAGACGCTCGAAGTTCTCGCTAATCGTAACCACGTCACCACTCATACCATCGGCGGTTTGCGTAAGCCGCGCTTGCAATGTGACCAGCTCGCCCACCAGGTCTACCAAATCATCCAGTTTTTCCGACTGAACCCGAATACTGGAAGCTGCCGATTCGCTTTGCGCCTTTTGACGCGCGCGTTTTACATGCTGCTGCTCCTGGAGTGCGGTTTCCACCTCATACGTATCGACCCCACGTCCAACCAGCACCTCACCGAGCCGCTTCTGACCGGATACCGCCTCGTCGATGACCCCGGCCTCCACGACACCCCGTTCTATCAGGATCTGGCCGAGGCGCTTGTAATCGCTGTCTTCCGTAAAGTCGAGTTCATCGATGAGTTGAATGGAGATGGTGCACCGGTCGTCGACAAAGATAAAGACGTCCCGAATCGCCGTAGCCCCCTGGTCGGTGGTAAGAAACATGTCCCACCACACGTGGGCCTCATCGATCCGTCCCGATTCTAGATCAGGAATCTCTCGGGTATTGGCAATGACCGTACAATCACCTAGACCGTGAAGCTCCTCGATCAGAAGAAACGGATTACTCCCGTTGGTGCTGATATCGGGAGTTGGTACAAACCGGATGTGCCAGGTGGCGGGGGTTTTCCCGCCGGAATCCGAGGGAGCTGCAGTGCCGAACTCTCCGGCGGGTTCGCGGGAGTCGTCGGTGCCGCCTGCCTCCTCGCCTCCGATCGCCACGGTAGAAACGGAGTCATCGTAGGTGATCGGCTCCGGCTTCTCAGCCTGAAGGGCGTCCTGCAGCCGTTTCATGAGCTCCTGAGAACGGTCCTCGATTGCCGGGTCGTCCGGTTCCTCCAGCATGTGCCGAATATGATCACGAGCCTCCAGCGTGAGATCGATCAGCTCCCGGGATACCGGAATCCGTCCGTTACGCACGTCGTCCAGCATCGACTCCACGTGATGGGTGAACTGGGAAATCGCATCAAATCCGAACATCGAGGCGGAGCCCTTAATGGTGTGCATCGACCGAAAGACCGCCGAGATCACATCCATGTCCTCGGGGCGCTCCTCGAGTTCCAGGAGGGATTGCTCAAGATTGTTTAGCAGTTCGTACGCTTCCTCGCGGAAGCTGTCCTGGAAGCCGTCAAGCATCTTCGGGTTCCTCCGTCTGTTGCTGTCCGAACTCGTGTAACTGTCGATCCAGCTCCCGGCCGTCGCGAACCACGGTTTCCACGAAACCGGTATCGTGCAGTCGCCGCGCTACACGCTCCGGAACCTCCCCGGTGAGATGAAATTCTTTACCCACCCGTTCAGCGTACCGCCGCGCCGCGTACAGCAGTTGCACCCCAAAGAGATCGATATCTTCGACCTGCGTGAGACTGGCAAAGACCTTGGACCGCTCACCCAACGCCTCCTCAACACGCGCTTTATGTTCTGCCACCGTGGACAACACGACCTCACCGACGAGATTTACTACTTTAATTTTTTCGCTCATGATCTATCGGAACCCTTTCGTCTTTCTACACTATAGTGTACCGGCGTCCAAAACGCACACGCCCCGGCGATCACAAAAAGGAATCAGTTTCAAGAAATGCACCCAACTGCACCCCGGATTCGAGGAATCCTGCTTTCCGTTTCTTGATGACGATCTGAATAAACGCCGCTCGCAGGTCACGGTCCACTCGCCAGTCGCGCAGCGCAAACGGATCATCCACGGAGAGACTGGACTCGTCCGCGATCGATCCCGGAAGCACGTTGGTAATCACAAAATCCGGTCCCCACGGGGTTCCTGAGACTTCGGAAACGTCCATACCGAACAGAACCGGAAACAGATTCTCAATCGGTTCTCGCTCTAAGGCGTCCTCTACGGGACTGAACGGACGTTCCGTGGCAACCAGCACGCGCCGGACTGTGGAAACGGTACCCTCCGCGTTGCCCTCCTGCCAACGAGTGGTGACGATGCCCCCCACCGGCGTATCCAGAATGATATCCTGTGCGCCGGCCAAGGTGGAAACACTGGTGCCGGCGATGCCCACCAGGAGCGTTCCCGCTTCGATACCGGCGCTGTCGGCGGGAGAACCGGGCGCCACATACACCACCTCCAGTCCCTCGTCCCGCTCATGCAGCGCAAGGCCGAGCCAGCTATGAATCACCTCGCCCTCGTCAAAGAGCCGCGGAAAGAAGTGCCGAATCCAGTAGGAGGGGATTGCGAAATTAACCCCTTCGAACTGCTCCAGACCGGCAAAGACGACCCCCGCAACCTGCCCATCGGGCAGGATCAGCGGCCCACCACTGTTACCGGGGTTAATCGGTACGTCCACCTGAACCGCTTCGCCCATCTGGAGAAATCTCCGGCCCGCCGCGGAGACGATCCCGGAGGTGACGGAGCTATCGAGCCCCCCCGGTGAACCCAACGCCAACACCCGTTCCCCGGGTTGAAGCTCGCGGACATCGCTGAGGGAAAAGACGTACGGTGGATCTATTTCGACCTTGAGCAACGCCAGATCAAAGGTCCGGTCGTATCCGATTACCCGCGCGGGAATCCGTTGGTCCCGGCGGCCGGGAAGCCGGATAAACAGGCGGGAATATCCCTCGTACTCCGGATCGACCTCGCTGGATATCACATGGTAATTGGTGAGCAGGTACCCGCGGGGATCGACGAAGAAGCCACTCCCCACAACCCGCTCCGGCACGCCCACACCGTCCCGGATACGCATGCCGCGGTTAACCCACACGGTAACCGTGCCGGACAACATCTGTTGCGTCTGTCCGGTCGCCCCCGGTGGAACTGGGGCCAGTGTCGGCGGAAGATCGACGTCTGAGGCTGCCGCCACCTGCTGTAGGCGCGCTTCCGCCTCTCCATGGTTCAGCAGGCGCGCGATTTCGGTGAACTCCCGTATCAGTTCCGGAGTCAGGTCACCCAGCGTAGACCGCCGTAGCAGGCGGTAGAGCGCCGCCACCGGTTCGTCGTTATCGAGGTCCCGTTGCGCCCACTCCAGCAACAGCCCATCCTCGGAGGCCGCCGGCTCTGAGTCCGTGGTGAGGCCCAGTTCGATCGGATCCTCCTCCAGGACGCGGACATTGGCGGCGGCGGTAATCATCGTACGAAAGTCATCCTGCTCTCGCGCCTCCGCGTAGCGGGCACGCTCCAAATCATAGATCTCCTGTACGTATCGGCGCGCCTGGTCCTGAGTCAAAAGCGAGCGATCCAACCCCTGAGTGATCAGGTTAAGGGTATCCACCGGCCGTTCGTCGGCCATATCGCGCTCGATTGCTTCCACCATGAGCTCAGTACGCGTGAAGCTACGAGATGCACGCTCCGGCGTGGTGGTGCACGCGGCAAACGCGAAAAGCACCACCGTGACAGCGATCGTTGAGATAACAGTTCCGTGTTTCACTCGATCAATCCCCATTCCTGAAGGTCGTGACGAATCTGGCGGTCTACATCGGCAGCGAGGGCACGAACATCATCTCCCTGACGCTGACGGCGAAACCGTTCGAAGAGGTCGGTAGTAACCGTAACACGCTGACCGAGCACATTCCACAGATCGGTACCAGACACCTGCGCAAGACCCGCATCCACGGGGACAGGCTGGGCCGGTATCCATTCCGTGCCCCCGATCGCCTCTACCCAGCGGACGCGAGATACCAGAGGATACTGGGAAAACTCAACCACGATGACCGCTTCGTCCCCCTCCCGGCGAACCGCGATGATGGTCACCGGTTCCCGCACGCTCACGGCCAGGGCGGGACGTCCGTCCTGATTCGCATCCGATTGCCACAGAGACAGCTCCTGGCCGTGGTAGGTGTAGCGCTCTTCCCAGAATCCGTCCCGATTGACATCCCGGGTCAGCACCGTCCGCTCCCGACCGCGCATCTCCGTCAGCGCCTCCTCCAGTGCCTCCGGAAGATCCGAGCGGTCCAGACGATCATGGAATAGTTCCCAGATCAATTTATCTGAGAGAAGTGCTTCTTCGGAGGGAAACTCCCGCGCACCGTGGAGCGCGCCTACGGCGTGCACCAGCGGATCGTCACCTCCCGCCCGATCGTATCTATCGAGAAGTGCCGGTACGAGCGCTTGTGGCGGATCTCCGCGGAGCAACTCCCGGTACAAATCAGGGGCGGCGTGGCCCGCGAGTTGTTCGATGGCATCGATCCATTCCAGCACGGCCAGGGAGGTGTGTTCTCCCCGGCGCCAGTCCATGGCCCCCAATTCGCGATCCATGGGAAACCGACTCCGCAGACGTTGCATCAGGCCCCCGGAAAGCCAGGGTGCATCGCCGTTGAGGAGGGCCTCAATATACAACCGATCCAGCCGGTTCAGGGTGGTGGCAGGCGGCGCGAGACGGGGGGACAATTCCGGGCGGTCGACGTAGCCCATGATCCGATCCAGGGGAATGGTGCCCCCGGTGGCAAGTTCACTATCGAGAAGCGCCAACGCCTCCCGGGAGCGCTGCTGCTGGAGCATGAGTTCCGCCATATCGCCTACCGCTTCACGGCGGGGGATCGTCACAAAATCCCCCGCCAGCGCCTGGGCAAGCAGGCGCTCCCGTTCCTGTTGAGCTTCCTGGTCATCCTCGAGGAATCGCGCCAGCACTACTAGGGGATCGCCCAGGGAGGGATCAAGATTGGCAGCGCGTTGGGCCAACTCGCGGCGCGCACTATCATCATCGGGAAGCTCCGCGGCGCGCTGCGAAAGATCCACCGCCAGCCGCCGATAGAGTTCCAGATTCTCCTGCGCGGAGACCCCAGCACCGCCGATCGCCAACATACTGAGCACGATGAGCGAGAAAACGGCCGACTGGAGACGGATAACGCCGCTACTCCTCCGCGTCGTCCGATTGAGAGTGAGAATCGTCGCCGAGAGACTCCTCATCATCCTGAGATCGGGATTCCTCAGCATCGGTGGCTTCCGTTTCACTACTTCCATCCCCCGTCATATCGAGTTGGCGTCGCGCGGGAAATCCGAGCATCTCTCGGATCTCGCGATCTGAGAGCGTTTCCTTCTCCACCAGCGCTTGCGCCAGCGTCTCCAGCTGATCCCGGTGGTCCCCGAGAATAGTCTCCGCCTCGCGGAAGGACTCGTTCAGAATACGGGCGATCTCCTGATCTATCGACTGGGCGGTAGACTCGGAGAAGTCTTTGTGGGAGGCGATTTCTTTCCCGATGAAGATCGGTTCGTCTTCCTGCCCGAAGGAAATCGCCCCGAGATTACTCATTCCCCATTCGGTGACCATGCGCCGCGCCAGGTCGGTGGCCTGCTTGAGATCGTTCTGCACTCCGGTAGTGGTTT
>JAWOCO010000336.1:0-4871 GCA_046483765.1 Alkalispirochaeta sp.
TGAGTGCCGGCATCGGCGCCGTGCTGGGGATCGGTATCGCGCTGCTGGGGTCACTGTCGGTCACCGTCGCGGCCGCCACCATCGCCGTGGCGTTCGCCGTGTCGGTGAGCTGGATCGCGATGCTCATGGTCTCGCTGCTCACCCGCTTCCGGGCGATCGTGGGCGCCTATCTTGCCGGAGGCTTTGTCACAGTAGGTACGATCACCGGGTTCAGTCCGCGGGCGTTTACCGCGGAGGCGGTGGCGGCGCTGAGCCTGTTTGCCTCTGCCGTGGGCACGGTGGTGGTCACCGCGGTGCTCACGCTCACCGTGGAACGCACCCTGGGCGCCCGCGATCGCCTGCGGCGAAACGCCGGTGCTCGTCAGATGCGACGACAGCCGGCCGCCCGGGTTAGCTCCTCCGGGGCGCAGCAGGTCCCGCTGGGAACGCTCTCGCAGGAGCCGGGAGGCCTCCGGGAGCCCCGGGGTATCCTGCAACCGGTAAGCCAGTTTATCACCCTGCCGGCACAGACCCTGCGGCGCATCGGGCGTATCGGCACGCTGCTCACGGCGATTCTGTGGGTGGACAAGCTGGTGTTCTGGGCCGCCTACGGGCGCCCCCTGGGGGGTACCACGCTCACCTTGCTGCCCACCTACGATGTCCTGGTGTTTGTATCGCAGCTGTTTCTGGTGCCGGCGATGGTGTTCTTTGTGGTGCGGGTGGAGACCACTACCTACCGCGGGGTGCGCACTATTCTGCGGGCGGTCCGGGGCGAGACCTACCGGGAGGTGGAGCGGGCCAAAAGCGATCTGTTCGAACAACTGAACCGCCTGTTTACCACCCAGACCGGGCTGGCCCTGACGATCGTGGTGGTGGCGTGGTTGCTCTCCCCGCAGGTGGCGCCGCAGAACCCCGCCGTCTTCGTGCGGGTTACCGTGGCCTCTCAGCTGTACTTTTTGATGTACTCCTCGGTGGTGACGCTGCTGTACATCTCCGACTACCGCGGTGCCCTCACGCTCCTGGCGGTGGTCTGCGCCGTGGCGGTGATCGGGTCGGCGCTGACGGTGATCCTGGGCAACGTGACACAGGTGGGCTACTCCTATCTGGCGGCGGCGGCGCTGGGCGCGGTGGTGGCGCGACAGTTGCGCAACGCGCGGCTGGTGGTGGTGGACCGCTATCTCCTCACCCGCGCCCTGATGTAGAATACTGACTCACAGAGGAATGATGCCGATGCGAAGATCACAACGCCGAGCACGCCAGGCCCCCGCAAACCCGCGCCGACCACCCTCAGCGCGCCACGCCGCCTCACGCCCACTCCCTTCCACGCTACTATCGGCGATCATACTGGTGGCGCTGGCAGTGCTGGTCGTCACCCCGGTTGCCGCCCAGTGGGCCTCCGACGTGGAGGACGCACTGCGGCGCGCGGAGTCCACGGGGCGCCCCGCGGTGGTGCTGGTGACCGGCGGCGCCTGGTGTGATCCGTGTACCTGGATGGAGGACAACAGCCTCACCAGTCCGGAGATCCGCGCGCGGTTGGAGGATGAATGGGTCGCCCTGCGCATCCCCGATACCGATCCCGCCTGGCAGCGGTGGGACGTGGAACGCCTGCCCACGCTGCTGTATCTCGATCCCCAGGGCCAGGAGGTGCGGCGTACCGTGGGAGCCGTAACCGCGGACTCGATCCTCCGCACGATGCAGGAGGTCCGGCGAGAGGTGATGCTTTCCGCCTCCGAGGACGAGGTCGACGACGGGGAGGACGGTGACGACGGTGGCCAACCCGCGGTGGCTTCCGTTACCGGCCTGCAAACCGGAACCCGCTACCGCATCGCCTCGGGAACGATCTGGAACGACGGCGGGGCGCTGTGGTTTACCGAAGACGCCGGTCTGCCGCCGCGGCTGGAAGAGTACGACCGGGATGAGGCGTTTCTGTACCTGCGCGATGGGTCGTCGGGAACGCTTCTGGCGATCACCGTGGCCGAGGACGTGGCGCCCTCCCTGTGGCGCTGGGACCAGAACAACCGCCGCTGGCGGGAATTAGGGGAACTGCAGCCGATCGACTAAGTACCAACCGGCCGGTTCCGCGCTGCCCGCCCGCTCACCGCAGTGCGGCTACTGGCCGACACGCATATCCTGCGGCGGCTCCCCCAGCACAATGTCGGTGAACTCCGCACTGCCGGCGGTGCCGGTGGGGCACTGCGCCTCCAATCCCACCTTTACCGTATCGCCGGGTTTCCCCAGCCGGAAGTAGCGCACCATGCGCCAGGGTGCCTCGGCATAGGTGCCCACATCCGCCCAGTGCAGCGCCCACAGATTCCCCCGCCGCGAGATGCGTAACCGCACCGATTCGGCGTTGATCTTCTGTCCATTGGCGTCGTCGGAAAACTCCTGCGTCACCACGCTCACTACCGCCGGAAAGCCGAGATCCGTGAACTCAAACGCCAGTTTCACCCAATGGGTATCGTCGATCATCGCCATCAGGGCACCGGCATCAAAGGTGGCCGCGAAGGCGGGTTGTACCGTGGCTGCCAGCGAGAAATCGCCCGCTTCCTGACGGTACCAGAACGGGGCGTTGGCAACGGTCCGCTGATCTTTGGGATCAATAAAGAAATCCACCCCGCCTGAGCAGGCGATGACCGTACTCGAGGTGCCATCTACCGCTGCCGCCGGGTCCTGGGCGATCTGTCCCGCCTCACCGTTCATCCAGGTGTTGAAAAGAGCTTCTGTTGCCATCGGTTACGCCTCCAGCTCGTCTAAGTATGCTTCCAGCTGCGCGCGGGTTGATCCCTGGAACCGGGTAAACTCGCACCCCGCCTCGATCTCGCCGGAGTCGAGTTCGTGGCTGTGGACTACCGCCGCCCAGGCCATCACCTGATCACCGTCAACATCAAGCTGCACATACAACTCGCTGCCGGGGTCAATCTGCTCCTCCGCCCGTACCCGAAACCCCGTGCGACTGAGGTCTACCGTCTTGGCGTGGATCCACTCTTCCCGGAAGAGACCCAACAACACTATCTGGGAGATTCCTACCCGTTCTGCTCGTCGTCGATCTGTTGATTCTGCCACACACCCATAATCGTCCGCCTTCCGACAATTTTCAACCAAAAAAATCCGCCAAAAAAACTCCCGCTTGCGCGGACACGGGGAATACGGCATACTGTTGAACGGTACGCATGTAGCGAATATGGATGGATCTTCCATCCGCGATACACGACGGACCAAAAAAAAGACTCTTTGGGGTTGATAGCTACCCCGGCGTGCCTCCGACGCTGTTCCGTCGTGCGTATGTTCCGGACAAACCAACCGCTGTCTTCCCCGGCGATCCAAGGAGGAAGGATCAATGGCTAAGACCCTCTACGTGGGCAATCTCAATTTTCGGACAGATGAAGAAGGCCTTCGCGCCGCATTCTCGGAGTATGGCACCGTCACCGACGCACGCATCGTAATGGATCGTGACACCGGCCGCAGCCGCGGGTTTGGTTTTGTCGAAATGGAAGATGATGCCGCAGCAGAATCAGCAATTGAAAGCATGAACGGCGCCGACCTCGATGGTCGACCGTTGCGTGTCAACGAAGCCCAGCCTCGTGGCGACAATCGTCGTGGCGGTGGTGGTGGTGGCGGCCGTGGACACGGCGGCTACGGTGGCGGTCGTGACGGTGGTCACGGCGGCTACGGGGCCTACTAAGCATTGGCGCGTAACCGCTATAGCGGCGACAAGCGTCGTCGCGAGCTTGACAAGAAGAAGAAGAAAGAACGAAAGCGCAAGGAACGCGCAGAGCGCGCCGCCGATGGCGGCGCCGCTGGTGGAGAAGAGGATACCTCCTACATGGAGTATCTCAATCCGGGCGGTCCCCAGGACGCCCGATTTATACCGGACGACGAGACTGACGAAGACGAAGAATCCGAGGACGCCGAAGCCGGCTCCGAGGGCACAGAGTCTGAAGACGACGAGCAGCCCGCCGACCGCTAAATTCGACAACCGGCCCGTGCCGCGACGGCTCAGTTACCCCATGGGGTAGCGGGCCGGCCGCTTCAAGCGGCGACGGCCCAGCTGTAGGGCGCAGCCGCCCGCACCACCGCGCCGGTCACGTTCATCACATTAACCACAAGCCGGTCGGCACCCTCCGGAGATCCCGGATCCGCGCCGACCGGCTTTTTTGTCCGTGGACGCCCGCGGGGGATGCGGCGTACACTATGACACCTATGAGTATAGGTGCATACAGTGATTCCCCGAGTGTTTCGGCGACCGCAAATCCCGCGGTATTCGGCATTGGAAACCCCTTGATCGACGTGGTGATCCAGGCATCCGATGAAGACCTGACCGCCCTGGAATTGGACAAAGGCATCATGCATCTGGTCACCGAGGACCGGCAGCAGGAGATCCTGGATTACTTTGCGGAAGCACCGCGGACCTACCGTCCCGGCGGGGCCGCGCCCAACACGCTGATCGCGCTGGCGGGACTGGGCATTCCCTCCGTGGTGTGCGGCAAAATCGGCGACGACGAGTTCGGCCAGACCTATAATGAGCAAGTGTCGGCCTACGGCATCACCTCCCGCCTCATGCAAGGCTCAGGCGCCACCGGCAGCAGCATCATTCTGGTGACGCCGGACGGCGAGCGCACCATGAACACCCACCTGGGCATGTGCCAGGAGTTTGGAATCACCGACCTGGACGAAGAGCTCCTAAAACGCTCTCGCTTTCTGTATTTTACCGGCTACATGTGGGACACCGAAGTGCAGAAGGCCGCCATTCGCCGCGCCTTGGCGGTTGCGCACGAAGCCGGCGTCACCGTAGCGTTTGACCTGGCGGACCCCTTTGCGGTTGAACGCTATCGCGAAGACTTCCTGAAGCTCCTCGAAAACGACGTGGATATCGTGTTTGCCAATCGCACGGA
>JAWOCO010000093.1:0-2898 GCA_046483765.1 Alkalispirochaeta sp.
TCCTGGTAGCCCTCATCGGGATAGCTTGCGATGCGCGAGGCGGACAACTGAAGCCGATTACTCCGCTCAATGACCATTTCCACCTCAACCAGTTCCACCTGCGGAATACGTTCGTCCCCGTCGCGCTCCACATCGGCCCCGCTGTAATCAAAGGTACAGCTCGCACCTACCGCCAGCCAGAGCAGCGCCGGCAATACTCCCAACGGCCTGCGGCTACGCCGTGGCACTGTCTCTCTCTGCGCCGTGCGCCCCGGCGGCGCCGACGAACTCTCGAAACAGCGGATGCGCCTCCACCGGTTTGGATTTGAATTCGGGGTGAAACTGAACTCCCAGGCCAAAGGGATGCTCCGGCCATTCCAACGACTCCACCAGGGAGAAATCTTCGGTGACGCCGCCGGTAATCAGGCCGGCCTCATTCAGCTGCTGGCGGTACACGTTGGAGACCTCATAGCGGTGGCGGTGGCGCTCCTCAACGATCTCTCGGCCGTAGACGTCACGAATGCGCGTCTCCGGAAGCAGCCGGGATCGACTGGCGCCCAGGCGCATCGTGCCACCGTAGTTCTTTACGTCCACCTGCTCCTCGAGAAGACTGACCACCGGGTACGGTCCCTCGGGATTAAACTCGGTACTGTCGGCATCTTCGAATCCCAGCACATGGCGGGCAAACTCGATCACCATCACCTGCATGCCCAAACAGATCCCCAGGTAGGGAACTCCCTGCGTCCGGGCATACTGCGCAGCCAGAACCATCCCCAGCACCCCGCGGCCACCAAAACCGCCGGGCACCAGAATTCCATCCACTCCGGCAAAGATCTCCTCCAGAGAATCGGGAGCCTTCTCCAGCCGTTCCGCATCGATCTTTACCAGCTCCACCCGGCACTCGTTGGCGATACCGCCGTGAAAGAGCGCTTCATCCACCGACTTATAGGTATCGGAGAGCTCAATGTACTTGCCCACCACCGCGATTCGGACCACACAGTTTGACCCAGTCACCACGTCCACCACGTGCTGCCATCCGGAGAGCTCAGCATCTCCCGCGTCGATCCCCAGCAGTTTCAGCGCGGTGCCATCCAGTCCTTGTCGGTGGTACACCAACGGAATCTCGTAGAGGGTGGAGGAGACATCATAGGCGGAGATGACCGCCTCGTTTTCCACGTTGGTAAACAGAGCGATCTTGCGGCGCAGTTCATCGGGCAGGGCCACCGGCGCACGGCAGAGGAGAATGTCCGGCTGGATACCGATCTCCCGCAGTTCCTTCACCGAGTGCTGGGTCGGTTTGGTCTTAAGTTCACCGTTGGCAACTTCCGGTATTAGCGTTACGTGCACGGCAAGCACGTTCGTCTTGCCCAGCTCATGAATCATCTGCCGTACCGCCTCGAGAAACGGATAGGATTCGATGTCGCCCACCGTACCCCCGATTTCTACAATCGTGACGTCTACGCCGTCCTGGTCACCCACCGCGCGGACCCGCTGCTTGATGCGGTCAGTGATATGAGGGATTACCTGCACCGTCCGTCCCAGGTAGCGTCCTTCCCGCTCGCGCTGAATGACTTCCTGGTAGATCTGGCCCGTGGTAATCGAATTATCCCGGGACAGCGGTGATGAGGTAAACCGGGCGTAGTTGCCCAGATCGAGATCGGTTTCCGCCCCATCGTCGGTGACGTAGACCTCACCATGCTGGTAGGGGCTCATCGTGCCGGCATCGACGTTAATATACGGGTCAACTTTGATCATGCGGACGGCCAGTCCGCGGCTTTCCAGGAGGCTCCCCAGGGAGGCGGCGGCGACTCCCTTTCCGAGGCTGGAGCACACGCCCCCGGTAACGAAAATATACTTGTTCATTCCGGGAGTTCATTATCATCGGCGCGTAGGATGGTGTCAACGAACGCTGCTGCAAGCCGCCGCTGCGCCCACCAGCCGCCACCCGCTGCAGGCCGCACCCGCCGCCACCCGCCGCAGGCCGCCACAATTGACAGCACTGATGCCAGGAATTACTCTTCCGGGCATACTGACCGTCTATGTGCGGCAAAAAGAAGGGCTATGTCTGAATTTCTCGGCGACTCCGACTTCGAGCGGTTTCGTACACTGATCTATGATGAAAGCGGGATTCACTTCTCCGAGTCCAATCGCACGATACTCGAGAGCCGCCTCAAGGAACGCCTGCGCGCCGCGAAACTTGACTCTATCGGTGACTACTTTAATCACGTGAAGCGCAACCAGGACGAACTGAAGGTGCTCCTGGACGCCGTTACCACCAACCTGACGCGGTTCTTTCGTAACGCGGCGCACTGGAAGACGTTTGAAAATTACGTGGTTCCCCAGATCGTCGAGCGCAAGAAGAGTGGCGGCGACCGTACGATTCGGCTCTGGAGTGCCGGCTGCTCCACCGGAGAAGAGCCATACACGATCGCGATTGAGCTGCTGGAGTTGCTTCCGCCGGGCTTCACGTTCGAGATTCTCGCCTCTGACCTCAGTTTAAAATCACTGATGGTGGCGCAGCAGGGATTCTATGCCGACACGCGGATGAACGGCGTTCCCGAGCACTACCTTACCAAGTACTTTGACCGCAAAGATGGTGGCTACCAGGTCAAAGACCACGTCCAGAAAAACATCAAGTTCGACTATCACAACCTGAAGAATGACAGCGGCAAGCGTAATCTCGACGTGGTCTTCTGTCGCAACGTCCTCATATATTTCGATGAAACTGCCCAGAAAGCGGCGGTGGAACGGTTCTGGGAGGCGATGGGACCCACATCCTACCTGTTTATCGGCCATAGCGAGTCTCTCTTTGGCATGCAGACGCAGTTCAAGTTTCTCAAGACCGACTGGGCGTGTATCTATGGAAAAGGAGTGACTCCGTGAGCGAAATCGGCGTTCTTGTGGTAGATGATTCCGCCC
>JAWOCO010000111.1:0-4848 GCA_046483765.1 Alkalispirochaeta sp.
CGGCGGCATCGATCGTCTCCCCAGCGGGAGCCGGGGGTGCTGCCGGAGCAGGAGGTACTGCTGGTGCCGGATGTCCTGCCGGAGCCGCGTCTTCAGCCGATCGGACCGCGGCGATCAGGGCGCCGTCGGTCTCGATCGACCACAATCCTTCCCGCCCGCGCAGGCGGGCATTGGTAATGGTCATGCGTTCAATCGCACGTGTACTTTTGGAGCTCCGGCGCCGACTTGCAGCTGCCCAAGGGGCTCTTGGTAATCCAGTTATCCACGGCAACCTTCCGGTTCAGCGCCCGCCACACATCCTCCGACCGGAGCGGCATATGGGTCACTTCCGCCCCGGTGGCGTGCTGGATCGCGTTCCCCAACGCGGCGGCTACGGAGATCATACTGTGCTCGGCAATACCCCGCGCCCCGTAGGGCCCATCAACCTGGGGAGTTTCCACGCCAAATACCTCGATCTCCATGGGAATATCCTTGGCAGTGGGGATCTTGTTATCGGTGAAACTCGGATTCAGCAAGTGCCCCTTCTTGTCGTAGATGTATCCCTCCACCGTGGCGGTGCCGAGACCTTGAATCATTCCGCCGATCGCCTGACCGCGGAACGCATCGGGGTTGATTACCCGGCCCGCATCAAAGACGGAGGCCACCTTCAATACGTCGTACTCCCCGGTGTCGGGATCAACGGCCACGATCATACCGTGGGCGCCATAGGTCCAATCCAAGGCGGGGCTCCCCTCACCCGTTTCCTTGTTGAGGTGGGTCAGGCCCTGGGCGATATATCGCCCCACTCCCACCAGCGGGCCGCCGATTCCGTTGCCATTGGGATAGGCGTAGCCGATCGCCAGCTGTTTCCAGGTGACCTTATGCTCGGGGTGATGTCGCAGGAAGATCCCATCGGCGTCGTGATCCAGATCACGGGTGTGGGCCCGGAGCACCTGCGCCGCATCCTCGTAGCCGGTAGCGATCAGGTCATCGGCGGCGAGAATCGCCGCGTTTCCGCTGAGCAAAAGCCCCTTGGAGGCCACCGTCTGCCAGTCATAGGGATCACGATCGGTATCGGATTCAAACGCAACCTTCACCCGGTCCATCGGCATGCGCAGCCGCTCAGCGATCATCTGCGCCACCGCGGTATAGGTCCCCTGGCCGTAGTCGGTGAGCGTCAGGTTGGCGGTTACCGTGGCATCCTCGTTCATCTTGAGGATGACCGTGGTTGCGGTAAACGGCGGCATCGCCGGCGCTTTGTGCAGTCCTACCACCGCCTTACCGATCTTCTTACCCTGCGCCGCGGCCTTCGTCTTTTCCGCGTCCGTCACCGAGCCGTAGTCAATCATCTCCGCCGCCTTCTCGAGACAGGCGGTGATATTGCCGGTGTGCTCGGTGATCTTCTCACCGGTGAGCGTCGTGGCGCCGGGTTTCAACGTGTTCTTGAGGCGGAACTCCAACGGGTCCATGCCGATCGCCTGCGCCACCAGATCCATGTGCCGCTCCAGCCCCCAAAAGAACTCCACGTGCCCGAATCCACGGTACGCCGTACCAAAGGGCTTGTTGGTGTAAATCGTGTAAGCGTCTACGGTGGCGTTGGGAATCTCGTACGGTCCACCGGCGCTGTACCCGGAGGCGCGGGTCACATTGACCGCGTAGTCGGCGTACGCCCCGGAGTCCCAATACATCGTCATTTCCTGTGCCAGGATCTTGCCCTCTTTCGAGATGCCGGTTCTGATCTGGTAGGTGAGCTGACTGCGGCACGGCAGCAGACTGAACTCTTCCTCCCGTGTGGCGGTAAGTTTCACCGGGCGTCCGTTGGATGCCTGGCTCAGCAACGCTACCAGCGGCTCGATACCGATACCCGCCTTGCCACCAAACCCACCACCTACATAGGGCACTTCCACCCGAATGTTCCGGTGAGGAAGCTCAAACGCGACGGCAAAGAGGTTACGCAGGGTGTAGGGAGACTGGGCGCTGGACCAGATGTGAACCTGATCGTTTTTGCCCCACTGCACGATCGCCACATGCGTTTCCATGGGTACGTGCTGCACGGAGGGGTTGGTGTACTCCCGTTCCACGATCCACTCACTCTCAGCAAACCCTTTCTCCACGTCACCCTTGCGCAACTTGGTGTGGTTGGCGATGTTGGTGCCGGGCTTGGGGGTAAAGGCAGCCTCCATGTAGGAGTAGGATCCAAGATCCGGGTGCACCAGCGGCGCATCATCCTTGACCGCATCCTTGGGGTGCAGCACCGGCTCCAGTTCTTCGTATTCGACGTGAATTGCCTCCACGGCCTTCTGCGCGATTTCCAGCGTGTCCGCAGCCACCGCGGCAACGCCCTCACCAAAGTGACGCACCTCGTTGCGGGCAAGAATATCCTTGTCCACCACGTACAGCCCGAGCTTAGTCCCGATGTCATGGCCGGTAATCACCGCCCGCACTCCGGTCATCGCCTCCGCTGCGGAGGTATCGATGGAAACGATCCGGGCGCGGGCGTGGGGGCTGGTCTTCACGCGGGCATACAGCATCCCCGGTAGCACCATATCGCTTACATACGTAGCCTCGCCGGTGAGCTTTTCAATCGAGTCAACTCGGCGTGTTTTTTGTCCAACTGATTTCAGGTCGGAAGTAGGTATTGTCTCAAGCATCGGAGGCCTCCTTCTTCTCGCCGGCATCCCGGGCAGTGATCTCTGCTGCGGCGCCGTGCTCCGCGGCATCAAGTACCGCTTCAATAATCTGCTCGTACCCGGTACAACGACAGAAATTGCCCTCGATGCCCTCGATCACTTCAGGTCGCGTGGGGTTCGGATTGCGCCGGAACAAGTCCTTGACCGTCATTACCATGCCTGCCGTGCAGAAGCCGCACTGCACCGCGTGGTTGCGGTCAAACGCCTGCTGAATTTCGGTGAGATCGTTACCGGTGGCTTCACCCTCGATCGTCTCGATTACCGCTCCGTCAACCTCGGCCGCCAGAACCAGACAGGAATTGACCGCCTTGCCGTTCATGATCACCGTGCAGGCGCCACACTCACCAGCGCCGCAGCCTTCCTTGGTGCCGGTATACCCGAGATCCTCCCGGAGGAAGTGGAGGAGCGTTTTATGCTCCGTCACATCCCGTTCGTAGGTCTCACCGTTTATGTTGAAATGAACTGTCTTCATACGTTGTCCTCCAGGAGTTCCATCAAGCGGCGGATGTATACATCCACCATATGGACGCGGTACTCAGCGGTGGCACGAACATCATCGATGGGACTAATCATCTCCTGTGCCTTCTTCTGAATATCCGCCGTGGTTGCCGTTACGGGAAAGTCCGGAAGCAGCACCGGGGTTGGTGCCGCCGAACTGATCGCTACCCGAATTCCAGCATCGCTTTTAATCATCGCCACGGCCACGACGCCCAAGTCGTGACCCTTGATCCGTTTGAGCTTCTCGTATCCTCCGCGAGCACCGGCCCAGTCAGTGGGCACAATGATGCGGGAGACGATCTCGTCCGGGCGGATCAGCGTCCGTTTGACACCGGTGATGAACTCACCGAGCGGCATCTGGCGTTCACCGGCGGCACTGCTCAACACCACCCGGCCCCCATGGACCAGCAGCGGACTGGACATGTCGCCACAGGGACTGGCGGTGACGATGTTACCGATGACCGAAGCGCGGTTGCGCAGTTGGAAGGTGGCCAACTCGCTTCCTGCAGCGTACAGCACCGGAAATTTCTCTTGAACGATTGGGGATTCGACCAGATCGTTTACGGTTACGCAGGCGCCGATAGAAAGCCCCTCCGTATCGCTCCAGGAGAGCGTATGGAGCTCATCGATTCCTTTCAGATCTATCACATGCCGGGGCTTGGTGAGTCCCGCACGTATCGCTACCAAAAGGTCTGTTCCACCGGAAAGTACGGCGGATTCCTCACCGTGCTCTTTCAGAAGGGAAAGTGCCTCCGACGTCGACCCCGGATCGTGGTACAAAAAATCATGCAGCATGGGGCATTGCCTCCGTCACGCACCGCAGGGACACGTATCCCGCACTTCCTTACAAGGAGGCAAGCGGGAGAGCCCGGCGCTACGAGATTGAATTAGGGAATATAGTGTCTTCATTGTCGGGCGGGTGACCAGAGTTGTCAAGAAGCAAGCCACGAGAAGTTGGCCTGCCGAAGCGCTTGACCGGCGGGTGGGGAGACTTTCACAATATCGGTCTCATGAAGCATATGCACACAGCCTCACTATCCCTTCTGATTCTGCTGGCACTGTCCCTGCCGGCACCCCTGTTTGCCACGGGAGCAGCTGAAACTACCGGTGGCACCCGCACCGTCACCGACGCGCTGGGCCGCGAGGTCGGCGTGCCTGAATCACCGCAGCGCATCGTCACCGCCGGGCGCGCGGTACTGATGATCGCCGACGTTCTCTACGCCTTTGAAGACGCCCCGGACCGGGTGGTAGGCATCGGGCGCATCAGCCAGGGCCGCGGCAATTTCCTCCCCGCCATCGACCCCGACTACGCAGACAAATCGGTGCTGGCCCCCAACGTCGGTCCCGAACAGATCGCCGCGGAGAACCCCGACCTGGTGATCATGAAAACCTTTATGCGGGAGGCGGTGGGACAACGCGTCGAGGCGCTGGGCATTCCGGTGATTTACGTGGAGCTGGAAACACCTCAGCAGTATCAGCGGGATATCACCATGCTCGGCACCGTGTTAAACGAGCCGGAACGAGCACGGGAACTCACGCAATGGTATAGCCGCCAGGTAGCCGAGGTGGAGACGCAGACGCAGCTCCTTCCGGAACGCCGCCGCCCCACCACCCTGCTCATGTACTACCGTCGCAGCGACGGAGAAGTCTCGTTTCAGGTCCCGCCCACCTCCTGGATTCA
>JAWOCO010000265.1:0-5119 GCA_046483765.1 Alkalispirochaeta sp.
TCTCGATGTGGATATCGAGAGTCGCGGCTGGACCGACGGCGAGCGCGATACGGTGATCCGCGCGGAGATTCTGGAGAGTGGACAGGACCAGTATGAGTTCTCCACCTTCGACCCCACTGGGGTTTCCGGCGTACCGGATAGTTTTGGCCCGGGAGACACGCTCGAGCTGGTAGTCACCGGCGATCTTACGATTCGAGGCGTCACCTCCCGCGTCGAGTTCGATATGCAGTTAAACCTGGATTCTGAGGAGCTCATCAGCGGCACCGCCTCCACTACCGTTCTGTGGGAGGACTTTGATATCACCATTCCCTACGTGGGCGGTGGATCCGATGTGGGGGCCGTTTCCGACTCAGTGGAGTTGCGGTTAGAGTTTACCGCCGAAGAAGAGGGGCGCGTGGGTATCTAACCCGCTGGAGCCCAGACCCACCTACAGTTCCACGGTAAAGCGCACCCCCGCTCGGGTGAGGCGCTCTGCCAGTTCATGACCGAGTGCAGCGGCCGGGGTGAGTACACCGCCCTGGGGACGCCCGCCCATCCCGGTGGCGCGCCTCCCTTCCTGACCCCGCTCCGCCGCTCGTGTCTGACACAGAAGGATCGCGGTTTCCCCCAACATGATTGCCGTCGCACCGTAGCCGGGGTCCCGGTCTGCGGCCACGCTCACCACACTCTGCCCGGTCTCAGGATCTTCAATTCTTACCTCAAAATTGCCTCCCTCTTCCCGGGCCACCTTGGGTCCCTCTCCCGGTTTAGGAAACAGTGTGGTCGAAATCAGCGCTCGAGTGGGCGGAAAGGCGATCAGGGCCGGACCGATTCGCGAAAGCACCCGGACTACGAGCGCGGTAAGAAAGCCCCTTCCCCCACGGGGGAGCAGAAAGATCTCCCGGTAGTCGAACTCTCTCCCCCACGGATAGCCGGTAAGCGCGTTACTCCGATAGACTACGCGCCGGTTCACCTCCTCCATGAAAAAGGGAACGGTCCACTCCCCGGAAGCCGCGTCCCGCCAGCGCGGGCGAGGCGCCCGGCGCCCCGGCGGAGTCCAGCCCGGCTCCAGGCTGTGCGGGTCCTTGAGGAACTCGCGAATCCCCGGATCCCGCGCCGCTTCTCTCACGAGCTGTACCATGCTGTCCAGCGTGCCGCGGCTTACTCCCCCGGCCTGCCGGTGCACCCGCAGACGCAATTGGCCCGCCGGGTGCCCGTGTATCTCCCGGAGCCGGGTCTGCGCGAGCAGGACGCCCAGATCGCTGGGAATGCTGTCGAAACCGGCGGCGTGAATAATCCGGACGCCCTGCTCCTGGGCGGTCTCATCGAAGCGATCGATCATGCGCCGCATCCATTGCACCTCACCGGTGAGGTCGCAGTAGTCCGCCTGCTCCTGGACGCACGTCGCCACCACTTCCGTGCCGAGGCGGGCGTAGGGTCCCACGGTGGAGCAGAGCACCGAACTTTCTCGGGCAAGCCGAGCAAGCGCCGTGGCGTCGTCGGTGGATGCCACCCGGATCACAGGGGGATCGGCGCGGTCATCCGATTCCTGTATGCGCTCCTCGGAGCGCTCCGGGGAGGCCGCCTGAACGAGCTCCTGGGCGAGCGCTTCGAGGCGCTCACGATTGCGGCCGGCGATCGCGAAGGTGAGGCCCTCCTGGCGGCAGCGGCGGTAGAGATGTCGGGCGGTGAGACGTCCCACAAACCCCGTAGCACCGAGCAGGGTGATATCTATCCGTGAATCGACAGCCATGGCTCACTCCTGGAGTGAGCGTACACGCGGAGGATGAGAATGCAAAGGTAGGGGCTGCGGTCGCGGCTGCGGCGCCAGCCACGGCTGCGGCTCACGGGGCTACTGTTCTGATTCGGACGTCGAGTGAATCGCTTCCTCCCAGGATGTAGTAATCATGTGGCCGAAATTTTTCTGCAAAATCGCCGTAAAGCTCATGAGCAGGTCGTTGTCGTAGCGTAGGCGCGCCTGATCCTCCGGTAGTAATAGCGTCCACGGCTCGGTCATAAGCGCCGAGGCAAGATTGCCAAGCGTTTCCGCAGACACCCATTTTCGCGCTTGCTCGATGTCGTTCATGTGTCCCGGCGAGATATGGGCTGCCTCGGCAAGCCGTTGCTGACTATACCCCATGCGCTCTCGAGCAGAGCGAAGGTTGTGCGCCAACAGGTTTTTCAGGTCTTTCAAGTCTTTCAGTTCTTCAATTTTCGAATTCATTTCTGCTGCGTATCTTTTACGCACCTCTCACAGTTTTCAATATGCTCCGAGAGAATTGTTATTGTTGCCGAGAGCAGACATACAGTTTAGACTGGAGGTCTGTTAGCGGGTGTCGCCGCATCAGTAAAAAGTAGTGCGATGTATTTTCATCATGATCAACCACTGGGAGGGACGCCGTGCCGGGGCTTGTGTTGACCGAACTACGGTTACTGATATGACCACGCTCACCGAAAAGAAGTATCACACCGCTGCTGAACTCATCCGATTGTGTTGTCGATCCCGTACATGCACTATACACATATATACCACCGTGGGAGACGGTTTTCCACAAACGGTACACGCCGGCGAGCTCGACGGTGGTGAACACGCCGACGGGTCCGGTAATGAACCTCTCAAGTCCGGATCGGCCGGAGATCACACCGCACTCGACACGCAGGTGACCCCGATTTTGCACCCGGTCTCCGGTGAGCAGCTGGGACATATCCACCTCACCGGGAGCGACGGAGATGGCACTGCGGGCAGGCCCTTCACTTCGGAGGCTGCGGGACATCTGATCGACCACATCGCGCTCTCTATTGCTCACGACCGGCCCCTGTTCCACGCTCGGCGCACCGCCGAGGACGCGCGTCTGCGTCTGCGTGAGGCAAACCACCGCATGAAGAACGTCCTGCAAACGGTGGAAAGCCTGCTCTCGCTCCAGGCGGCGACGCAGCCGGAGGGGTCCGCCCGAGCCGTGCTCCGCGAGGCAACCCAGCGGGTGCGTACGGTCCAGATTCTGTACAACCGCCTCTCCGGGGGAGATGGGCCGGACGACTCTGCGCTGTCGCTGGATGTCTACCTCAACGCGATTGTGGAATCGCTGGCAGAGGTATATCGTCTCGATCCGCCGGTGAGGTGGTCGGTGAACGTAGAGGCGATTGCGATGGCGGCGGAGCGCCTCTCATCAGTGGGACTCATCCTCAATGAGGTGGTGTCCAACGCCTTGGTTCACGGCTTTACCACCCACTCTTCGGATCCGCCCACCATCGAAATATCAGCCACCCGCCGCGCATCCGATCTTGAGTTGCGCGTAGCCGATAACGGCGTGGGCATTCCGCAGGACTTTGAACCGGGAGAGTCCGCGGGACTGGGCACCACCATCGTGCAGCTCCTCACCGAGCGCCTCGGCGGCACGCTGACCTATGAAAACCGGGACGGCACCACCGTCACCGTATCGATTCCGCTGAGTGTGATGACAACTGAGAGTACCTGATAGGTACCATCTTCGACATGCAGCGCCCGGCGGAAGCGTACCCGTTCCGGAACGCGGACACTTATCCTCGGTAGCGATTCCGTACCGCGGCGATCGCGGCGGCGAGTCCCTCGGCGTATTGATTGGACGAAATCCGCATCCCCAACGCCTTGCCTCCGGGTCCGCGCCCGCCGTTACGTCCACGCTTCGGTCGCGGCACGAGAATATCCCGGTAGCGATTGGTAAACGCCACGTCGGTTATCATGCCGATCTGCTCCCAGCCGTAGTCGCCGGAGCGCCGCCGAAAACCGTCCACGGAGTCGATGTGTAGTCCATCGGAATCGGCGTGTACCGCAATCGCCACCGGCCGCGCGGCTTTGGCCATGATAGCCAGGACCAGGGCGCCCAGTAGCAAGGCAGTGGTAGGCAGCGGAGGGATGGCAATTACCAACACGATCAGCAGCAGCGCGAGCCCCCGCCGCAGCCGCCGCGCCGGCCGGTCCCCGCGGACGTGAATACAACTGAGGGCGCGGTCTTCGTCTCGCGCAAGATAGGTAGCGGGCTCCGTGGCGCGCCCCAGACGCGTTAGGAGCGGGCGCGGGTCCTGCTCCCGTCGAGTATCCCATACGGAATCCCGGTAGCTCCGCAACCCGTCGAGATCCCCTTGGGCTACGGGAGCATCGACGGACCCCACGCTTGATCCCGTATCGGATGATCCCGTATTGGGTTGCGCGGTTACGGAACTGAGCGCTTCATCGGCGCGCTCCCGGGCGCTGCGCGTATCATAGACGGGAAGCTTGAAGCTGTACTGAAACCCCGGCAGACCTGGTCTTCCATCAACTTCCAGGCGCCAGTCGATCTTGTTGCGTTCGGTGGGACGCCGGGTCGTTTCCGGCATGTCCGCCGGTAAATCCTGGGCGATATGCGCAGTCAGGACCGACCGGGATCCGTCGGACCCCATCGACGCGGCAACCGGAACGCTATCCTCCCAGAGGATCTTCCGCGTGTACCTCCGCCCCCGGTCATTAGTTGTAGATCGCTCGATCATTTTGTTACAGGTGAGCCGCACATCGAACTGAACGTTCCCGGCAGCGTAGCGCTCACCGTCGGCGCCGCTGTACAGTACCGCCTGGAACCGCTCTCCTGGCTGTACGGGAACCGTAGCCGGCTTCAGGTGCACGCCCCGATACCAGCGCTCGTGAAAAAGCCGCGGCACGAACCGAACGAGCATGTAGATGCCGGGGCCAATAAACACCACCGCGAAGAGCCCCAGAATCGGATCATCGAACGTTACCACAAAGGTGATCACCAGACCGGTAACGAGTACGAGCCAGACCACGCCAAAAATCGCGCCGAAGAGTGCACCGCTCCGGCTAGGAGCGATCGTTCCGTTGTGCCAGACGCGTTCCAGTTCCCAGGGTTCCGCGCTTCCATCCATCAGTGCCGTATACTTTCTGCTCACCGCGCTCATGGGATAGGAAGATAGCACAGTTTGCGGTTACCTGGTCACCGGTGGGAGCGGCGGCTTACGCCAGGTGACACTCCAGGCATAATGGCAGATGATCCGAGGCGCGACGGGCGGTATGACTCCGGTGCGCCCAGACCCGATCACGCCGCACCCGGCCGGACAGCCAGATCCGGTCCAGTGGGATGATCGGGAAGCGCGCAGGAAACGTACGTCGCGC
>JAWOCO010000368.1:0-5745 GCA_046483765.1 Alkalispirochaeta sp.
TATCCCACGGCACCCTTGCAGACCGATATTGTCGAGATCAATTCCAAGAGCGGCCTGGTGGGAAGCAACAAGAACGGTGCCTACGCCGGCAGTAAGTTCGGGGGGATCGGATTAGTCCAGAGTTTCGCCCTGGAACTGATCACGGACAACGTGAAGGTCAACGCGATCTGTCCGGGGAACTTCTTTGACGGCCCCCTCTGGAGCGATCCTGACCGCGGACTGTTCGTACAGTATCTGCGCGCCGGAAAGGTTCCCGGGGCCGAGACGATCGAAGACGTGCGCAGATCCTACGAGGAGCGGGTGCCCATGAAGCGCGGCTGTAGTGGGGCGGATGTGGTGCGCGCCATTATCTACGTGGTAGAACAGCAGTACGAGACGGGCCAGGCGGTACCGGTGACCGGTGGTCAGGAGATGCTGCGGTAGGCGTAGCTACGGCCGGGAATCGGGTAGCCTGGCGCCGGTGCTCCGGTCACGCCGCTCCTACTCTGCTGGGCCTCCCCCGCCCGCTCACTCCAGGGCGGGTGCGGCCTCCACCATCGACGCCGGCTGGTGCAGATCACTGCGCCGGGCGATACCCGCATACAGCGCTACCCGCTCGGTAAGCGGCCGCAGATGAAACGGATTCTCCCGGTGAAATAGCCCGTAGCGCGGATCTTCCGCCGAGAGCTTCTCGTGCGCGATAAGAGCCCACGTAGTTTCGGTGAGATGGCGAAACTCGGGCATCATCACCTCCGGACAGGTAAACACCTGTCGACTGGAATTGATGTCCACGCCGCTGATCTCCAGCAGACCCGCGGCCTCCGCCAGGCGCTGCACGCGGCGCAGCTGTTCCTTCGTGTTTCGCGGCGGCATATAGGTGATCGCCTGGAACCCCAGCCCCGGCAGCGCGCCCACCAGCTCGTCGAGAAACTCATCTTCAAACTTCTGAGCCTTCTTGTCGCCGGTGGGAGAATCTGTGACATCACCAAGATAGGCATACGCCGGCAGCGCACCGATCTCCTGCCCCAAGGCGGTCACCTCGTGCACTGGACGCGTTTCGGCCTCCGAGGGTTGCACAAAGAAGCGTTGGAGAAAATCTCCCTTGAACACGCCCAGCAGGTCGTAGAGATAGTGGGGATTATCCCGGTCGGAGAGAAACCGCTTCTGTCGCTCGTTCAGGGGTACCTGCAGTTCCCGCTCCACCGTGGAAACCAGTGCGCTGCCGCGGCCATAGATCTCTTCCAGTCTGATCGCCAGCGCGTAGAGGAGGTGGCGCTCCGTGACACTGCCACCGCGATGAGCCCAGCTCAGCGGCAACACATCGCTATCATAGTCCAACTCGTCGATACCGGCGTCCCGAAGAATCGTGTTCAACCCTGTCAGCTGGCGACGATTGCGTTCGTGGCGCACCTGCTGCAACGGTTCTAAATACTCCCGCAACCGCTCCAGCCCGCTCCGGGGTACGCCGTGCAAGACCATATACGCGATTCCCACCGAATCAGGGTTGTTTAGCCGACGCTCGCCGAAGGCGGTTCCCGCAAAACTGACGCGCAATTCCGCTCCCACCGTTGATCCGATGCCCAGAACTGCGGCGGCCTCCGTGAGCTCCTCCGCGGCTCCAATAGAATCGTGATCAACCGACCCTACCGCCATGAGCCCGCTCTTGCGCGCCATGTAGGCGGCGGTGGTGGGAGCATAGGGGCTAAAGGAGTAATGGGTGTGGACGTGATTATTTACCTCTTCCGAGGGCGCCACATCACGAATACCGCCGACGTTTTCCGCCACGGTGGTTTTCAGCGCATCGAGCCGCAGGGAACGGTCTTCCGCCTCGAGCTGGTTGAGAATAGCATCCATAACTACGGGAGCTCCTTGTTAATTCTACTTCTTGAGCGCGGAAACCACTTCTGCCAGCACCGTCTCAGCCTGGTCATTGGGGACCTGACAGGTACCGGCGTTGGCGTGCCCGCCGCCGCCATAGTTGAGCATGAGGGTGCCGATGTTGACGTCACAGGTTCGGTTGAAAATCGATTTACCCACGGTGAGCACCGTGTTCTGCCGCTTAAAACCCCAGATGATCTGCACCGACACGTTACACGCGGGAAACAGCGCGTACTTCACGAAACGGTTTCCGGCATAGATCGTTTCCTCGCCACGGAGGTCCACGATGAGCACGTTGTCATCTAACCGCGCGGCGTGCATGATCTGATCTTTGAAGCGTTCTTTGTGTTCAAGATAGAGTTCAACGCGCTCCGCCACATCGGGCAAGCGCAGAATATCGTCGATATCGTGATCGATGCAGTAGTCGATCAGGTCCATCATGAGTTGATAATTGGAAATACGGAAATTGCGGAACCGTCCCAGGCCGGTGCGGGCGTCCATAATGAAGTTCAATAGGTTCCAGTCTTCCGGTTCCAGCACTTCTTCCCGCGTAAAATCCGCGGCATCACCCTTGTCCACCGCTTCCAGCATCGCCGGACTCAATGCGGGGAACGCCTCCTGCCCGCCGTAGTAGTTATATACCACCCGGGCGGCGCTGGGAGCATCAGGATCGATAATATAGTTATCCTTGTGCCCAACGCGCTCTACTTCGGAGTAGTGGTGATCAAACGCGAGATAAACGCCATCAACATACGGAAGATTGGTCGTGATATCTTCACCGGAGATCGCAATAAGACCGTCCTGCATATCTTTGGGATGTACGAACTTGATCTCATCGATGAGACCTTTGGATTTGAGGAGCACTGCGCATACAAGACCGTCAAAGTCACTCCGCGTGACCAGGCGATACTTTTTATCACCGTCCATAATTCCTCCGTCTGTGGGGCACAGTGTATCCGAGAACCCGCCATTCCTCAAGCGAAAGGCGGTTTTGGTGCCTTCCCCCTTGGTCCGCTTCCCGTCCAAAGGTACACTGACCGCTATGAGTACGAACGATGCACACACAGTAGATATCGACACGCGGCGCAGGATGGAAGACCTCGGAATCGACGTCGATCGCTCACAGGAGATTCTCAGCGAGCTGAACCGCGGTGCCTATGACGATATTCAGCCCCTGGAGGCCGGTGGAATTCCCGAAATGGATGGGTCCACCATTATCGACCGTCGCGGCGACTCATCGTTGGAGCTCCCGGAGGACGCCTACCGCCGGCGCCTGGCGGAACTTGCTCCGGAGATTCCACCGGAACGGTTTGGCTCGGTGGCGGACGGAACCCGCCATCTGACCGATGCCGACCTTGAGACGATCGGGGTGCTCCTCTATCCGTACCTCTCCTACGGTGTGCTCAACGGGGGCAGTGCCTCCAGCTACGCCGATACGCACAAGAACCGCTCCTACGATGAGGATCTGTTTGAACTGTACCGCGCGCCCTTCGATCGGCTCAGCGAAGAGGTCCAAGGAAAACCCAAGGGAATCACCCCGGCATATCTCAACCCCGACGGCACCCCAGGAGCCAGCTTTCTCGAGCTGAAGTTTCGGATGGTGTTGCGCGCCGGAGAACGGTACCGACGTACCGCTGAGGAGTTGGGCATCACCCCGCCCCAGGGCACCGACGGCTCCCCCCTGCAGCCGGCACTCCCCTTTGTGGAAATGACCAGTCTCTTCACCGACGAGGCGATCCGTACCGCGTACACTGAGTACCGAGATAGCGACTACCTAAGAGGGTTCGCCCAGCGGGAGAGCGCTCTAGATACGGCTGCGGCGGTACAACCGCTCCTGGCCGCGATGACCCACTCCGATGAGGGCCGGCCGAAACGGTTTTTCCTCAACGCCTGGGGAACGCCGGGGGAGCCGTTGGGCCTGCCCGGCGGTCACGGCCAGAACTTCCAGGTACTGGCCCCGATATACCGTAAGCTCAAACAACAGGGGAAGCACTTCGTCTACATGGGAAACGTAGACAACGTGGGCTTCACGATCGAACCGGTATCGCTGGCGATCCTGGCGCTCCGTGGAGCTCAGGCGGGCTTCGATTTTGCGTTCCGGACTCCAGTGGACGTAAAAGGCGGCATCCTGGTATATGATCAGCACGGGGCGCTCACTTGCGGGGATATCGGACCGGCGATCAGCAAGGACGAGGTGTTTGCCGCGGAGGATTCCGGCAAGAAGATCCTCTTTAACTGCGCCACCGGGCTGTTTAATCTGGACTACCTGGTGCCCAACCTGGATCGAGTTGTGGCGGAACTTCCCATGCGTATTTCCGATCAGAATAAGGACGCCGGCAAGTATAGCCAGGCGGAGCAAGTAACGTGGGAAATTATCGGTATGCTGGACGACATCGTGATCTTCGGTATCGACAAGTACCGCCGCTTTCTCGCCGCCAAGATGCTCCTGGAGAGTTTTCTCACCAGCGGTCTTTCGCTCCAGGCGGCGCAGAAGATCCAGTCAACCGCACCCCAGCTGGCCGAGGGTCTGGCCACCGTCCTCCGGCAGGAGTATGGCCTGGAGCTTACCGACGGACGCTGGAAGCCGGCGAAGCACTGACTGCAGAGTGCTGAGTGCTGAGTGCGGAGCGCTCACGAATCCGATTCGTCTTGTTGGAAATCCTTGTAGAGCAGACTGTGCTGAATGCCGGTGTTGTTCTGGTATTTTCCGCTGGTATAGGGATCGTAGTCACCTTCTATCGTGTGATAGAAGATTTGGCAGATCTGGACCCCGGCGTAGATGCGTATTGGCTGCACGCAGAACATCTCCAGCGTCCAGAAGCCCTTGAATCCGACATCGCCGAACCCGGCGGTGATATGGACGAAGAGCCCCAACCTTCCCACGGAGGAACGGCCCTCCAGCATCGGCACAAAGCCCTGGGTCGCGGTGTACTCCACCGTGCGCCCCAGGTACAAGCGGTGGGGATCCAGTAAGAGCCCCTCCTCCGGGATCACCAGCTCCCGGGAGGTATTTTCCGTCCGCATGTCGAGGTGATCGCCGGTATATACCCGAACCTCATCGTGGAGGCGCAAATTGTAACTGTTCGGATTGAGCTGGGCGGGATCGAAGGGATCAATAACGATCCGATCTCCGAGATTCCGGTGGATTTCTCGACCTGAAAGAACCATTCTGATCTCCTCGGGACTGCGCAAAAAAACCCGCAGCGCAGGCTGCGGGCAACAACTGTATCGTTACAACGATGTACTAACTACATCAGGTCCTTGGGACGTCGGCCTTGGTTGCCGGTCTTCTCACATACCGCAAAGTGGCGCATCTTTCCGTTCTCAAACACGCTCTTCATTACGATTTTGCCGCCCCAGCGACTCATAAGTTCCTGGGCGCCTTCGCGCCGTGCGTTCTTTGAAATTTTTCCTGCCATACGCGACCCTCCTTGTTCTCACTGATTAACCGATCTCAACGCCACCCGGCGGAAATCAGCCGAAACGGTACTATCTCAGAATACGGGGGGAGAATCAAGGCCGTCAATCGGTGAATCAATCTTCGTCAAGAAACACCATATCCTCCGGCCGGGCGATCACCCGCCGATCGTCACTGGGCCCCAGAATCCGGGCGACCTCCGAGGAGTGTTTCCCGATGAGTGAGCTCAGTTCCCGACTGCTGAAGGAACTCACCAGCTTCGCCCGATCATTCACCAACACCACCTCGCCGGCGTTGAAATTGCCCTCCACGGAGGAAATTCCCGTGGGTAGCAAGCTGTTATGCTTGCGGATCGCCTCCATAGCTCCCCGGTCCACGTAGATCGTCCCCCGAGGGGCGCTATGCAACAGCCAGCGGGTCCGATTTCGTAGCGTCCGTCGCGGGGCAAACACGGTACCGACCTCCTCGCC
>JAWOCO010000421.1:0-3888 GCA_046483765.1 Alkalispirochaeta sp.
AGGTCGTAGAACTGCTTACTCACATCCCGCTCCACCTGCGCCCGGGCTTCCGTGAGTGAAATCAGGCCGTTCTCGTAGTCCAGCCGCGAGAGCGAAATCCCCGGCACCATTTGCATCGAGAGTACCAGACTCAGGTCTACCCCGGCGGACATGAACCAGCGCGGCTGTTCCTGGGTTTGCAGGGCGACCTCGTCGAATGCTCCGGTTGCCGGGTCGAAGGAATTACTGACCGGCACCAGCCCGGTCGACTCCGATTCGGTGTTATTCCGTCCCAGGGTTACCGTGGCGCTGGCGGTTGGGTAGAAACGGTTCCACCAGGTGTCGGCGATCAGCTTCTTCTGGCGGACTTCCGCCAGTTCCGATTCGATGCCCAGGTTGCTTTCCAGGGCGAAGGCAACTGCCGTCTCCAAGTCAATCTCTTGGGCGGTGGCCGTGAGCGGTGGAATCAGCGCGGTCACTGCCACCACCATCCATACCAGTCGTTTCATCTCATTCTGCTCCTTGATCGTATAAAGCCGCGGCCACGCCGTCGGCGAATAGGCCATAGAGGGTCCGTATGCGCGTGATGATTCGCTCCTGCTGAAAGCTGTGTTCGGCGATACCCGCCATCTCCTGCATCACCAGAAAGTTGATGTAGGTCAGCACCGCGAAGCCCTGGTTCGGATCTCCCGCAAGTTGGCCTTCCACCAGCATCTCCGAGACAAACGCGTAGATATGTTGGATCTCCACGATCTGTTCCGGGGGCAGACTGACCTCGACGTTACTCTCGCGGAGCCAGTTCTCTACGATAATCGTGCTGGGGTCATGGTGGGCGTAGGAGGCGATCATCACAAATAGCCCGTAGAGACGCTGGGGATGGGTGCCGAGTTGCGCGAATCGGGTCCGCGCCAGGGCGGCAAAATGGCGCTGGGTGTCGAGAAAATTCTGGGCCAGCATGTCATCTTTGTTGGTGAAGTAATGGTACAGGCCCGATTTGCTCAGATCCGCCCGCTGGGCGATGCGCTCTACCGTGGCTGCCGCATACCCTACCTGTAGCACCGTCTCCGTGATCGCATCAAGAATACGGTGGCGTTCGGGAATCTCCTCAGGTTGGATCCAGGCGATACGTTCCACCGTCTGCGCGTCGATCGCCGCATGATCCGCAAGAAATCCGCTCATCACGTGCTCGGTACCGGAAGCGATGAGCTGCCGTTGTTGCTCACGGTCCAGCTGGGAGCGCTCCGGCTCAAAACTATAGGTCGGCTGTGACTGACCGAGCGCCTCGCTGCGGTAGTGCTCGGTAGTCCAGAAGGCGGCGGCGGTGGTGATATAGCGAGCAATTACCAGGAGCTTCTGCTCCGCCACCCGACTCGTGCCGTCATCGATGAGGTCCAGAAGCAGCGCGTCGTGTTCGCGAAGCACGTCGTGTACCGGACTGTCACTGCGGGTGCGGCGGCCCAAGAGGGTGCGAATGAAGTACAGATAGTGGTAGGGATGCTCATCAAAAAAGGTGAAGACCGACTCGAAGTACAGTTGTACCACTTCCCGCAGGCGCGCAGGATCAGAAGAAATCGTGTCCTGATCCGCCGTGCGCGCGCGCAGGGGAAGTACCACGAAGTCTCGCAAGCGCATGGCGTAGTCCGCGTCCATAGCGTAGGTGAGCTCCTCTTTGCTGCGAAAATAGCGGTAGAGGGCAGGTTTGGTAACACCTAGTTGCTTGGCCACCAGATTGAGACTGGTCTGGGAGAAGTGCGTACGGCCCCAGGCGGAAAAGGCGGCGTCGGTGATGCGTTCCCGGCTGAGGTGCGGTTTTACCGTTTTAATGTGCTGCTCCTGCGGTCCGAAATTGATGTCGGTGTTGTCCGTTACCGTATGTTTGGTAACTACCGAACATACGGTAACTGAAGATACCCACAACGCTTGCAAAAATCAAGATCCCGATGCACTGTCTAACAGTCAATTAACATTCGGTGGGTAATGTGTTGATCACAAAAGGAGGAACCTTGTGAAACGATTTTTAAGTGTAATGGTGCTGGTGGCATTTCTGGTGCCGAGCGTCTTCGCCGGCGGACAGCAGGAGGCTGAGCTGGGGACGGAAGAGAACCCGATCGTCTGGGCGTTTGTACCTTCCGGTGACACCCAGGAGATCAACGCTGGTGGCCAGGCGGTGGCCGATATGATCTATGACAAAACCGGCCTGGTGGTTGAGGCCAGCGTAGCTACCGAGTACGCCGGCGTGATCGAGGCGCTGCAGAGCGATCCCCCCAGCGCCCACATGGCCAGTCTGGCTACCTTTGCCTACGTGGTGGCCGCGGACCGCGGTGTGGCGGAGTCGGAGTTGGTGGCGGTGCGCTACGGTCGTCCGTTCTACGATGGGCAGATCATCGCCGGCGCCGAAACGGGAATCGAGAGCGTTGCTGATCTGGACGGTGCCAGCTTTGCCCGCCCTGACCCCTTGAGCACCTCCGGCTGGATCATTCCGAGCCTCTCCATCCGTGCCGCCGGAATCAATCCCGATAGCGACATGTCGATCGTGGATGCCGGTGGTCACAACGGCGTGGTCACCTCGGTGTACAATGGCGATGTCGATGCGGGTGCCACCTTTGTTGATGCCCGGGGCAACGTGGAAGAGGACTTCCCCGATGTCTACGAGCGGGTGAACGTGATTGAAGTCAGTGCGCCAATCCCCAACGATGGCGTGCAGTTTCATCCGAGCATCACCGGAGAGATGCGGGAGAGCCTGATTACGGCACTCCTGGAGATCGCCGATGAGGAAGAGGGGGCGGAAGCGCTCAACCAGGCCTACCAGTGGCAGGGACTGGAGCGTCACGGAGACGACTTCTACGATCCCTTCCGCCAGGTGCTGCAGGCTGCCGGTGTTGACGCCGCTGACCTGATGAGTAACTAAGAATCAAGATGTGATAGTAGCTACCCTGTCCGGGTTTGGGCGGGGTAGCTTTTTTTGTCGCGCCCCCGGGTTCGCGCGGCGGAGGATATGTTTTGCTCGAGTTTAAGAATCTTTCGAAGACCTATGACGACGGGACGCAGGCACTCAAAGAGGTGAGTTTTTCGGTGGAGCCGGGAGAGTTTCTCGTCGTGATCGGTCTTTCCGGGTCGGGAAAATCGACCCTCCTGCGATGTACCAACCGCCTCATCGAACCCACATCGGGGGAAATCGCCTGGGACGGAACGGACATTACCGGCGCCGATTCCGGGGTGCTTCGCACGGTGCGCCGGCGAATCGGGATGATCTTTCAGCACTTCAATCTGGTGAAGCGGCTGAGCGTGATGAACAACGTCCTCAGCGGCCGGCTGGGATACATGGATACGTGGAAGAGCGCGTTCTATCGCTTCGATAAGCAGGACCGCAGTAACGCGATGCGCGCCCTGGAACGGGTGGGCCTCACGGAGCAGGCGTACAAGCGTGCCAGTGAACTCTCCGGAGGGCAGCAGCAACGGGTAGGTATTGCCCGGGCGCTGATGCAGGAACCACAGATCATCCTGGCGGATGAGCCGGTGGCCAGCCTTGACCCAGTCCTGGCGCACACGATCCTGGGCTACTTGGAGCGGCTCAATAAAGAGGACGGCATTACGGTGATCTGTAGCCTCCACTATTTGGACCTCGTACAGCGCTACGCCACCAAGGTCATCGGATTGCGCGATGGCCGGGTAGTCTACCGCGGTACCGGCGCGGATATCCGCAAGATGTCCGACGCGGAGTTTAAGGAGATCTACGGTGAAGAGGCGGAGCGCGTGGGCGCTCAACCTGATAGCTCAGCCGCCACGGTGGGTGGTGAGGAGGTCCAGTAATGGCCAAGACACCGCAGCAACGTGAACAACAACGACAAGCACGCGTTACCGCCCGTACCGCCGCCCAGAACCCGTTGGTCGGTCCCGCGGGAGCGGCGA
>JAWOCO010000099.1:0-5937 GCA_046483765.1 Alkalispirochaeta sp.
GGTCGGTGAAGTCTATCGTATCTCGCAGTGTCCGGCGCTGTTGAGCGGCGCCCACCGCTACCAGGTACCCGGGAATCTCCGGCGTGGTCGAGACCCAGCTCGGTGCCGATGCTCCGTCACTGGCGGTATCTATCATGCTCAGGTCCGGGGCTGCCGGGAGTCCGCTTACGCGAGCCCGTACCAGTGTTGCCGCATCGGTGCGCACGGAATCAATAACTTCCACGGAATCCGTGAGTTCCGTCGCGAGATCCTCGTCCCAGAGGGTCGTTATATCATCCAGATATCCAACGCCCTCGGAGCCGCGCTGAGCGATGTACTGATAGATTGCGGAGGTCTGTAGATATCGGGACGCCTGCTCCGCGATGTGCGTAATCGCCTCGGCTTCTTCTTCGTCACGGTTGCGCTTGCGGTTGGCCACGCCGAGAAAGACGGGCGTCCCATTTTGCGGTCGCAGGTCCGGGGTGAGCGTACTATCGGGGGCAGAGTCTGTCTCTTCGGCGGGAGCCGGCGGCTCCGGCGCGGCGGGCTCCGGTGCCGTTCCGCAGGCGGCGAGAACGGCAACCGCTCCGGCCAACAGTAGTTTGGCAATGTGGGATCGCATGTTTCCGTACTATAGAATGGAGGCGTGCCATAACTCAACTGATTTCATTGACAAAGGGGTACGCCGAACCTATTCTCTAACTTTGGAGGCCTCGGAGACTATGATGACCAAAAAAATGAGATACGTCGCCGGTATTATCGCCATCCTGGCGATTACCATGCTGGCGGGATGTGCCACTCCCAGCCGTTCCGTGCAGCGCACCAGTGCCGACACCCAGACCGATCTGAGCGGGCGGTGGAACGATACTGATGCCCGTCTGGTGGCGGAAGAAATGGTTGACGACATGCTCGAGCGTCCCTGGCTCCAGCGGTTTTCCTCCAATGAAGATCGCCAGCCGGTGGTAATCGTGGGAGCCGTGCGCAATCGTAGTTCCGAACACATCGATACCTCGATCTTTATTTCCGACATAGAGCGGGAACTGATCAACAGTGGCATGGTACGGTTTGTGGCTGCCTCGGAGCAACGCGAAGAGATTCGTGATGAGCGCCTCGACCAGCAGACGCAGGCTGCCGAAGAAACGATTTCCCGTTTGGGAGAGGAGACCGGTGCCGATTTCATGATGCAGGGCTCTATCTCCTCCACCGTGGACGCGGTAGAGGGGGAACGGGCGGTGTTCTATCAGGTAGACATGGAGCTTATCAATATTCAGTCCAACGAGAAAGTTTGGATCGGTTCCAAGGAAATCAAGAAGATCATCGAGCAGCGCCGGTCACGGTTCTGATCCGGGGTCGAGCGGATGAGGCGCAAGAGGTCCCAGGTGACGTGGCTGTGGCGGGTAGGAGTGATCACCGTCGGTGTATTGGTACTTTCCTCCTGTTTCACCACGCGGAACCAACGCTTCGTGGAAATCGACGAAGCCGCCAGTCGCGGCGATTTTGAGGCCGCCGCAACCCAGGTAGATAGCCAACGGGACGAGCTCTACAGCAACCGCGATCAGGTGTTGTACTTCCTGGATAGCGGGATGCTGAACTTCTACAACCGCAACTACCAGCGGAGTATTCAACAGTTCCATGAGGCTGAGCGCCTGATCGAGGAGTATTTCACCCGGAGTATCTCTCAGACCGCCGCCACCTTTCTGCTCAACGACAACGCGCAGGACTACTCAGGAGAGGATTTCGAAGATATCTACCTGAACGTCTTCAAGGCGGTGGGATTTCTGCAACAGGACGACTTCGAATCCGCCTTTGTAGAGGTCCGCCGCATTAACACCAAACTCAATCTGCTGGAAGATAAGTATCAGGGTCTGGCGGCTCAGTATAGCGAAACTGAAGATGCCTCGGTAGAGTTTGAGGCTGGAGAGAGCCGCTTTTACAACAGCGCCCTCGCCCGCTACTTGAGCATGATCATGTATCGTGCCGATGGAAACTATGACAGTGCCCGCATCGACTGGGAGGAGATCCAGGAAGCGTTTGCGCAGCAGAGTAATCTTTACACGTTTCCGCTTCCCCTGGACGAGAGCGTAATCGAGCGTACCAACGATGCCCGGCTGAGCGTACTGGCGTTCACCGGCGAAGCGCCGATAAAGCGGGCAGAGACGCTCTACGTGGTGACCTTTGATGATCGGGTGGAGATCATTTACGCGGGCGAAGGTGATCAGGGTACCCTCATTCCTGAAGGGTACGCCGGATTCTACTATCCCGGTGTGGAGGGGGGCTATCGCTTCAAGTTTCAGCTCCCCCGTATGGTGCTCCGCGGCAGTGAAGTCACGCGCGTTCGGGTGGTGGTCGATGGTGAACCGGTGGGTGAGTTAAACGTGTTGGAGAGCATGGAGCAAATCGCTCTGGACACGTTTCAGGTACGGGAGCCGTTGATCTTCCTGAAAACGGTGACCCGGACGATCGTCAAGGGTATCGCCGCGCAGAAGGGTAAAGAGCAGATGCAGGCCGCGGGAGCGGAATCGGGATCGCTGTTGGGCGTCGCCGCGGGGCTGATCGGCTCGGTGGCCACGGACGTGGCGGTGGATGCCAGTGAACAGGCGGATCTGCGGGTATCGCGCTTCTTTCCCGCCTATGCCCACGTGGGAGAATGGACCGTTCCCCCCGGCAGCAGAACGGTGGAGATCGAATACTACGGCATCGACGGGCTGATTCGCGTAGAGAACGTAGGTCAGGTCGATCTACGTTCCGGCGAACTCAACTTTGTTACCTCGTTTCATAATAACTGAACAGGAGAAATCGACATGAATAATCGTGCCCATGCAGTGCTCGGGATGATTTTGGTGGCGGCCACCGCGGTTCTGGTGTTTGGGGGCTGTGTATCCGGTTCCGGCGGTGAGACTCGGTCCGTGGCGCGCGCCGGGGATCTGCCGCAGTGGTACCTCAATCCGCAGGACGTGTACCCCAACGAGACGTTTCTCACTGCCATCGGCAGCGGCGACACCCGCCGTGATGCCGAGCAGCAGGCGTTGGCCGGCCTCTCGCAAATCTTCGAAGCCGAAATCAGCGTTGACTCACGCACCAGCGAGCGGTATAGCGAGCTCATGACCGCCCAGGGGACCGTGTCGGAAAATGAAGTCCGCCTGGCGCAGGATACCAACGTTCGCAGTAATCAGACGCTTCTCAATGTGCAGTACGGGGAGGCCGCCGTGGATGAGACCGGACGGGTGCACGTGATCGCCTACATCGAACGCATCCCCACCGGGCGGGTCTACGCGGATCTGATCGAGAAGAATGGCGATCAGGTGGAATCCTTTCTGCAGGAGGCCTCCAATAGCGATGATCTAGTACGGGAGTACGCCTATACCAGCGCCGCGGCGGTGGTGTCCTCCACCAATGAGGTGCTCCGGGACCAGCTCCGCATCATCGCCCCTGGGTTTAGTGAAATCGTGTCCCTACCGTACGATCCCGATGTGGTGTTACAACGGCGAGCAGATATTGCCTCCCAGATGCAGACCTCAGTAGACGTTGATGGGGACGAGACCGGCCGGATCGCCGGGGTGGTGCGATCTGCCCTCAGTGAAGAACGATTTCCGCTGGGGGCTTCGGACCCGGTCTTTCGGGTAACCGGTCAAATGCGGATCGACGACGGAGAGGTGAACGATGATTTCCAGTCGGTCCGTTGGACGCTTACGCTGGATTTTACCGGCCCCGACGGAGACACGCTGATCACCTTTGACCAGCAGAGTCGCGCCTCGGGAGTTTCGCGGGAGGCGGCGGTGTCGTTTGCCTATAACGATATGGAAGAAGCGGTGGCGCAAGGTTTTGTCGGCGCGATTCGGCGCTACTTTGACGGGTTGGTACTGGATAGCTGATCTCGCCTGGCGGCGGACACTGCGAGGGTGCACTTTGCGAGGGGACATGCGCCCGCAGCGGGCCTCTCGATCGTGGTAATCTACCTGGATTTCCAGCGCGTTTCGTAGAATTCCAGGAAGAGATCAAAGAGAATCGGATCGATCTTCTGGTTCTGCTCAATGAACTGCTCCCGGATCAGCGCGAGCGCCTCCTCCGGAGATAACGGCGACCGGTAGATCCGGTTCGGATCGGTGAGCGAATCGAAGACGTCCACAATTTCCAGCATCTTTGCCGGGAAGTACGCCAGCACCTGGTAATCGATGAGGGGTTCCATCGTATAGGACATGATGTAGTCCTGAGTGGCGGAGGGATTGGCATCTTTGTACGCCTGGAGAAACTCCCGGAAGTAGCCGTATCCGGCGGGGTGGCCGTAGTATTCGTGGTGATATCCGGTGATCAGGGCTGCTTCATGGGGGTACTTGGTCTTCTCCATGACTGCGCGATACCCGAGCTTCACGTGTCGTTCCACCGTATTCCGATCGTACCCCGCATCACCTTCGTGATACTCGATGTCTTCCGCCTTGCCCACGTCGTGCACCAGAAAGCCGGTGGCGAACTTGTTAATTTCTACCTCGCTCAGCGCTTTCATCCCTCCGAGAAAGACGTGCTCCAGGGTAACGTAGTCCTCATGGAGATGGGGAAGTAGTGCGCGATAGAACGGCTTGTAGCGTTTGCCGAATTGAATGCGGATTCTATTGGCGATCCCCTTGGTGATGACCTGGCGGTTGTAGAACAGCAGGAATTCCAAGCCGCTCAGGAAGACGCGGGTCATGTGCTGGACCACGGTGCCGTTCGATTTCTCCACCACCGCCCGGACCAGATCATCGTCATAGACGTCGGAGTCCACCAGGCGCATGGTGGACTTCACCATCTTGTGGGTTTCGATCACCATGTGGTGGGTGTACTCTTTGGCCTGATCGTTGCCGAGCCTCACCGCCTCCAGGAGGGTTGCGCGGTTGGCCATGGTCGCGTCCTGAGTGGCCTCCACCAGCGCCTCCGCCAGCTCTTCCCGTTCCACAGCTTCCTGCTGGGCAAGTGCATTGAGCCGCTGGGTGGTACGTTGCAGCAGACCGACGCGTTCCTCGTTTTCCAGAGATTTGTACTTGCGGTAGGTGTCGCCGAAGTTGTCGAACTCCTCAGCAGGGGGCGCCGACTCCGTATCGGCAGAACTGTCCGCCTCGGGCGTCGTGCCCTGGGCCGGAGAGAGTTCTTCCAGTGCTTCCTCGTCTGATACCGGTTGTTTCTCAGCTGTGGACTGGTCTGCCGCCGCGCGCTGGCGTGCCGTTTCCTCCAGTTGTCGAAGGCGTTCTCTCACGGCGGATGCCACGGATTGATCCAGGAAGTACTCCCAGCTTTCCTGATGGTCCCAGAACCGGTGGTTATTCTCGTACAGCGCACGAAGCTGCATCCGTTTGATGCGTCCGGTTGAACGGCTGCGGCACAGAATGTTTTCCCGGTCACTGAGGAGAAGCTTGAGGGCTCCCGGATAGGTATGCAAAAAACTCTTGAGTGAAGTAACTTTCTGAGCTGCCACAGCAACTAAATCCTAATCTACCAATGATTACAGCGCAAGCGCCTCGCAAAGATGGTCGAACTGGTGGCCGGATTGTGCCAAACTGCACCTGAGATGAACCACGCAGCGCAGTATGACCGAAACGATACGCTCCTGATCTTTCCCTCGGAGGTAGCCGCCGCTGCCTGGAGGCGTGCCCTGGCGGAGGATCCGGCGCGCGGTGCCGTCCGGAGTGATCGAGTGATCTCGTGGGACGTATTTAAGGAGTGGGCGGTGCCGGTGAAGCGTACCCGGAAACCGGTGGGACGTCTGGCGCGACGGGCGTTTGCCGTGGCGCTGCTGGAGGAGAACGGAGCCAATCCCTTTTTGACCACCTTAGTGAATCCCGATTTACCGGACTCCGCCGGGGGAAGCGCCGGGGCTCTTAACCGGATGCTGCCCCAGTTGCCGTTCCTCCTGCAGCACAGCGGCGCGCTCCGCAGCGCACTGGCGCAAGATCTGACCATCGCCATGACGCGGTACCAGGAGTTTCT
>JAWOCO010000374.1:0-13185 GCA_046483765.1 Alkalispirochaeta sp.
CATCTTTGAGCGCTACAGATTTCGTGCCGATCGCACAATTCAATTCGTGAGGAATACATGGGTTTTCTTGGAATACTGCTAATGGTCGTTTTTGTGATCACCTCCGTCCTGCTCGTCCTGGTCGTATTGGTTCAGGATGAGGGCGGCGATGGTCTGGGTGGAATTTTTGGGGGTGGAGGCGGATCCTCTCAGGTGGGAAACCGCAGTGGAAACATCCTCACCCGTATTACCAGCGTGCTTGCGGCGGTATTCCTGCTGAGCTCCTTTGGACTGGCATGGCTGAACCGGACTCCCGACTCCGGAGACGTGGAAGCCGCCGCGCGGAGACTGGAAGCAGGAGACGGGCAGGCAGTAGAGTGGTGGGCCTCCGACGAGGACACCGAGGAAGAGATCGCCGAGTAATTGCGATGCGGGCGGCGGTATTGTTCTTCGGCGGCACACGCCGAGATAAAACAGCAGAAGTAGCGCGCGGTCTTGCCGGCGGAATCGAGAAGGCCGGGCACCAAGTCGACGTTATCGACGGCGACCGGGATGTGAACAGCAAGCTCACCGTGTACGAATATATCGCTGTCGGCACCTCCGCGGTTTCCACGTTCTCGGGAAAAATCGACCCCAAGATTCCCGAGTTTCTCAGCCGCGCAGGCATGGTCACCGGAAAGAAGTGTTCCGCCTTCGTGCTGAACAGTCCCTTCGGCAGCCAGAAAGCGCTCCGCCGCCTGATGGCGGCCCTGGAGCATGAAGGCATGTTCATCCGGTATTCCGACATTTTGCGTTCACGGGAGGAGGCGGAGGTACTCGCCAGCCGCCTGAAACTGCAGCATTGAGCACACACTATGAAGTCCTCGGCGTTGCGTGGGATGCGGCACCGGAGGAGATTCGGGACGCCTATCGCCGGCAGGTAAAGGCGGTACATCCGGACCTCAACAACGGTCACCCCGACAGTGTTGAGCGTATGAAGGCGCTGGTCACCGCCTGGGAGATTCTCCGTGACCCCATGCAGCGCGAGGAGTATGATCGCGTTCATGGCGTCCGGTCCGCCGCGATCCCCGAGTTCGACTACGCCGAATATCTTCGTTCCCACAAAGATGACCACGAGTCCCAGGCGAAACTCGTCTTCTACGATCTCCTCCACGACAACCCGGAGGAGGCGCTCCAGATTTTTGATTCTCTGGTGGCGGGGGGAGACTTCGAGCTATCCAAGTATCTCGGACGCGAAGATTTTATGGACTGCGCCTTTCTCCTGGCGGAGGAATACGAGGAACGGGAAGAGTTTCAGCGTGCCTTTTCGCTGCTGGCGGCGATCGTCCGTTTCGAGCAGCAGCGACCGTACTTCCGTCACTTCATGCAGGATGTCCATGAACGCCTGAGAACGGTGGTGTGTTTCAAGATGCCGGAAACGGAAGATCCGCACCACGTACTGCGCTGTCTCAGTGAGATGATCGGCTGGGATCTCCCCAAGAAAGAAACCGCCTTCTGTCACAAAAAAGCTGCCGAAATGCACCTGGCCCTGGGAAATCGGCGCGCCGCGTTTCGGTCGTTGCAGCGGGGCCTCGCTCTGGACCAGCGCCTGGCAGGGGTCAAGAAACTTCAGCAGGAACTCGGATATTTTGAAACCGCATGATAAGGTTATGACTATGAAACGAACCCGTACAATCGCGTTGGTCGGTGCGCTTATGCTACTTTCCGGCACACTTACCGCACAAGTGTTAGATCGCCCGGTAGCGATCGTCCGTCTCACGGAAACGGTAAACATCGGACAGCGTGAACTCCGCCAGCAGGTAGAGATGCTGGAGCGGCAAATGGGCCGCGACCTCACGGAAGACCAGCGCGAAGAAGTGCTGGAGGCGCAAATCGGTGATGTGCTCCTCAATCAGGCAGCCGAACGCGCCGATATCCGCGTCAGTGATGAGGATATCGACCAGGCAATTAATGCCCAACGACAATCGATCGGCCAGCCGGTGACCGACGCTCAGTTCCGCCAGCTTATCCGAGACCAGACCGGCCTGGAATGGGACGAGTACGTGGAGGAAATCCGTAATCGGCTGGTACAGGAACAGTTTATCTTGCAGCAGGCGCAGGACCGCTTCAACACCGGCCTAGAAGAGCCTACTTCCCGCGAGATCCGCCGCGTATACGAAGAAAACGCCGGGCAGTTCACCAATCCCGCCATGGCACGCTTTGACCACCTCTTTTTCGATTTGCGCCGCAGAGAAGGCGACGAAGAGCAAGCGGCTCGCCAACTGGCCGCCTCCCTGGCACGGCGCCTGGACCGGGGCAACGCGGAGTTTCAGCAACTTCTGCGAGACTCCCTCGATGACGCTCGCTATTCGGGAGGGGATTTCGGGTATATCGTCCGTGGCGATGAGCAAGCGGTAAACCAGCTTGGCCGCGATTTTGTGGAGCAGGTTCTCGATTTTGAAGAGGGCGATATTTCCGGCGTGTTGGAAAGCAACGTGGGCCTCCACATCATTCGTGTAACCGATCGTCGCTCCCCGCGACTCCTGCAACTGGATGACCCCCTGCTTCCAGGGGAAAGCACCACCGTCCGCGATCAGATCGAGGCGTATATTCTCAATCAGCAGCAGCAGCAGATCTTTCAGGAGTCGGTACAAGAGGTACTGGCCCGCCTGCAGGACGAAGCGGAGATCACCCGCTATCCCGAGAACTTAGATTGGTGAGCAAAGCGATTTCGCGGCGAAAGGGCCGTCGTCTGGCGGTGCAGGCGCTCTACAGTTGGGACGTGGGGAAGACGCGGGACGGCGCGTTGCTCAGTTTTTCGTGGATCGATCCCTCCGAGGAGGACGACCTCTCGTTTCCGCGCCTGCTGGTACAGGGTACCTTACAGGAACTACCCACCGTGGATGAGCTTATCACGGGCCAGTTGGAGCATTGGGATATAGAGCGACTCGCCCGGGTGGACTTGGCGATCCTGCGGGTAGGGGTCTACTCCCTTCGATTTCAGCCGGATATTCCGGCACAGGTTACGATTGATGAGGCGGTGGAGCTTGCCAAGGAGATGTCCACGGATGAAGCGTTCCGCTTTATCAACGGGGTTCTCGATGGCGTACGCAAGCACCTGACTCGGTAGGAGTTTCATGGATCGAACGCGACGGATCATAGTTTTTTCCGCTGCCCTGGTGGTTGCCGTAGCCACGGTGGTCACGATCGGGATATCCGTCGAAGCGATCCGCGACTCGGTGCAGTTTGGCCGTATCCTGCGCCGTATCGAACGGGGAGACACCGCCACGTCCACGCTACTGGAGGCGGCGGAGTTCGCTCGGACTACCGGCAACTGGCAAACGTTGATGAGAGTGGCCTGGGAGTTGGAGGAGCCGCGTCGGTGGGGTGCGGTCTATGCCCTGGCACAACCGGCGATGCGCCGCTTCCCTGATGATACCCGCTGGCGATATGCCGGAGCCCTGGCGGCACTCCGGCGCGGCAGCCGCTCGGATGCCCGGGAGCTGCTCCCCCTCGACGGCGATACTCCAGCGGAAGACCTCCCGCAGTTTCTTCGCGTGCTCACTGAAATCGACCCCGATCAGCCCGAGGCATCTCGGGAACGCCTTGCGAGGTTCTCGGAACTACCTCCGGAATACACGGTGCTCCGCGCGATCGCTGCTGCCGAGACCGCTCCCTCTGGGGAAACACTGCGCACCGCGTGGGACGCGACGTTCCTGGGAGCGTACGGCGTCAACGCCGCGCTGGAAGCGGCCGCCGCCGGTGATCGCGAAGGGACGCGCGCACTGATGACCCGCGTCCGCGAGGCGGAGGTCCTTCCCTCCGCAGAGCGTGAATCGGCGCCGCTCTACCTGGCAGTCTGGCTGCGAGATATCGATTGGCTCTTTGAGCAGTTGCGCTCACTATCGGGAACGCGCGCCGTGGAGCCGGATATTCTTCTGATTCACGCCGACGGTCTGATTCTTCAAGGACGGTTACGGGAGGCGCGCCGCTTCTATCGGGAACTGCAGCAGGTGGCCGCGGAGCATGACGCCATCGCGTTTCTCAACGACGCGGCGATCACCGCGCAGATAGGTGATGGGAATCCCGTATCGATTCTGCGGGAGGGACTCCAGTTTCACGGTACATCCGCGGTGCTCCGCGGGGAGCTGGCCGGGGTATTGACCGCGCGCGGTGAACGGCTGGAGGCTGCCCAAATCCTGGGGCCCTCGCTGGTGGTACGCTCTGAAGGCGAACAGCGCCATCGCGACTGGATCCTGACACGGGCCGTGCTGGGACCGCGCCGACCGCTCTCGCGCCTGGAAAGCGATCTGTGGCAATACCTCAACGATCACCCCGAGGCGGATCTCGTGGCTCAGTACCTGGCCAGGTTTCTGGCTACCCGGGGAGATCCCACCGGAATCGACCGACTCCGCGGGCGCTATCCACCGCAACACGCGGAATGGGCCACCACACTCCATCTCCATAGCGCTCGGCAGCGGGGGAATCTCTCCCGGGCGGAAGCGCTGCTCGAGCAGTATCCTGAAAACTCCTGGACCGCTCGTTACAATCGGGTCCTCTTCGGGTTGCACCACCTTCCGGAAGCTGAAGTGGCCGACGCACTTCAGGATCTTGAGGAGTGGATAAATCGTGGCCCGGCGCTCTCGGAGACCGCGTTCACCCGAGCGCAATTCCAGACCCTACTCCTGAGAGTAGAGTACGAGCGCATCGCCGGTGACGGCGAGGCGGCAATCGACGCGCTCCAGCGTGCGGAGCAACTCGCCCCCGATGATCTGAGCCTGGCCTCCTATGAGCGTCTTATTGCACCCCCCCAATGAAAGTGCTACGATTCCGCAATGATACGGATTAAGACGGCAAAACAGATCGCCGGCATCCGCGAATCATGTCATCTGTTAGCAGACGTGCTCGATCACCTCGAGCAGATCATTGAACCGGGAATGACGACCGCTCACCTCGATCAGGTGGCGCGCTCAGAGATTAAGGCGCTCGGCGGACGTCCAGCGTTTCTCGGATACCAAGGATTTCCAGGCGCGCTCTGTACCTCGGTAAATGAGGCCGTAATTCATGGAATTCCCGGTGAGCGGGTCCTGCATGATGGTGATGTGGTAAGCATCGATTGTGGCATTGAATACAACGGATACTATAGCGATTCCGCTGTGTCGGTCCCCGTGGGGACGGTATCGGCGGAGGTAGACACCCTCCTGAGCGTGACGCGCCAAAGTCTGGAGGAAGGCATCCAGGCCGCGGTAGCGGGTAATCGCATCAATGACATATCCCGCGCCGTATACCGGCTGGTAAGCCAGCACGACTACGGCGTAGTCCGACCCTACTGCGGTCACGGAGTGGGGCTGGATCTGCACGAGGATCCTCAAATACCCAACTACGTGGGGCGCGGCCCCAACCCCCGCCTGAAGCCGGGAATGGTGGTGGCGGTGGAGCCCATGGTCAACCTCGGCGGCGACGACGTGGATGTGCTGGACGACGAGTGGACGGTGGTCACCGCTGATCGCAGTGTGTCCGCCCATTTTGAGCATACCGTGGCGATTTTCAGAGATCACACCGAAGTGCTTACCCGACGCAAACGAGAATCGGTACATTCAGTACCGGAGGTATCGATTTCATGAGAAAACTGCTGGTCGTAAACCTGGTCCTCTCCGGACTGATCCTGGGATTTGTCTTGTCCGTAACGCTGTTCTCCTGCTCAACTCAGGTGGAGCCATCCTCCCGGGCCTCCGCCCAGGATCGTCCCTCGGTTCAATCGGACCCGCAGGCGCTACAGGAGAGCTTTCGGGAAGTTGCCGCGGTGGCACTCCCCAGTGTGGTCCGGATCGATGTGGAAGAGGTACGCCGCCAGGACACCCCCAACGGCGACGATGCCCCCTGGTTTGACTTCTTCTTTGGGGAGCCTGACAGTGACCAGCCCGATCGAGAGGGACGGGAGTTTCGGTCGCAGGGACTCGGTTCCGGGGTGATCGTACGTCGTGATGGAGAGCTGTACTACGTCATGACCAATGATCACGTCATCGGAAACGCCGACGAGATCACCGTAACCCTGGACGATGGTTCCGACTACACCGCCGAGATCGTGGGTAAGGATGCCCGCAAGGATCTTGCGATGATATCCTTCACCAGTGACGCCGATATTCCGGTGGCTCAAATCGGCGACTCCAGCACCCTTCAGGTGGGGGATTGGGTCATGGCGATCGGCAGTCCCTTCGGGTTCCAATCCACCGTTACGGCGGGAATTGTGAGCGCCGTGGAACGCAGGGGCGGACCCGCCGGTAATATCAGCGACTTCATTCAGACCGATGCCGCGATCAATCGTGGAAATAGCGGAGGGGCACTGGTTAATCTGGCCGGCGAGCTGGTCGGAATCAATACGTGGATCACCTCCCAGACCGGCGGTAGTATGGGACTCGGCTTTTCCATTCCCATTAACAACGTGGTCCGTTCGATCGATGACTTCATCGAAACCGGGGCGGTTCGCTACGGGTGGCTGGGAGTGAGTATACGCAGTGTAACCGACGAACTGGCGGAGTCACTGGCGCTCCCCGACCGCGACGGAGCTCTGGTGCATCACGTCTTTCTGGATTCCCCCGCCGACGATGGGGGACTACTGCCGGGTGACTTCGTCCAAGTGATCAATGGCGTTACGGTGGAGGACTCCGATGAACTGGTCCTGGAGGTGGGGGAACTGCCGGTAGATCAAGTGGCGACGTTTGAAATCATCCGGGCTGGTGAAGAAATGACCGTGGAGGTGCGCATCGGGGAACGAGAGTCGGAATCGGCGATCGCCAACCTGAACTCACGGCTGTGGCCGGGATTTTCCGTCTTTCCCTTGACCGATGAGCTCCGAGAAGATATCGAGCTGGACTCCTCGCAGGAAGGCGTCCTCATTAGCACCGTCGAAAATCGCAGTCCTGGAGCCGCCGCAGGCATCCGGGTAGGAGACATCCTCACCGCCCTTGACGGTGAAGCCATCCCCGATCTGTTGAGTTTCTACCGTGAACTCAACGCTGCCGGCGGCACGATGGAACTTACCGTTCTCCGTGATGGAACCGAGCAGACCCTTGAGCTGAGCCAATGAGCAACAAAGAGTTTATTCCCTATGATGAGATACGCAATAATGCGATCGAGCTTGCCAACCACATCTATCGCGAGGGATTCATCCCAGATGTGATCTACGTCAGCCTCCGTGGTGGCGCGTATATGGGCAACGTGATCAGTGAGTTCTTTAAGTTCGTCCGTCGTGGCCAGCGGCCGGTGTTTTACGCCGCCGTGGTGGCCCGATCCTACACGGATATCCACCAGCAGGAGCGTGTCAGCGTAGATGGCTGGACCTATAGTCCGGAGCACCTCCGTAGCGGTGATCGCGTGCTGCTGGTGGACGACATTTTTGATACGGGACGGACCGTAAACCACCTGGTGGAGATCATCCTGGAAAAAGGCATTCCCCGCAACGATATTCGTATCGCCGTCCACGACTACAAGATTCGTGAATACGTCGACGAGCGTCTGCCGATTCAACCGGACTACTACTGCCGCAAACACGAGATCACCTCTCCGGTGCACGATCAGTGGATTCACTATCTCAGTCATGAACTGGTGGGCCTCGAGCCGTCTGAGATCGATGAACAGTTTACCAGCGACACCGTCAAGCACATTCTGCACGGACTGCCATGATCGTATCGGCGGTGCGCTCCCTGTGTTTCGCCCTTGTGAGTCTCATCGCCGTAGCCGGTGTTACCGGCCAAGAATCGATGTCCCCGGAGGAACTCCGGTGGGACGAGATTGGTGTCGCCCCCGGCACCTACGCCGATTCGATCGTACTGTCCCCCCGGGGAACGCCGGAACTGGAGTACCGGTTTCTTGATTCCGCCGGTCATCCCCATACCGCCTATTTTCTCCCGCTCACCGATGGCATCGAGCTTCACGCCCCCGACTCCGCGGAGGTCCGCTATCACCTGGCGATCCGGCGCGTAGGGGAATCCAGTACAACCCGGGTGGGAGAATTTGTCCTGGATACCCTGGCCCCCGATGCGCCCCGGTTTCGCCCATCCCCGGGTCTACACACCGCTCCCATACGCGTGATGCCCCGGGAGGGATCTTCCGGCCATGAGGTCGCCCTGCGCATCCTCGATGAGGCGGGATCTCGATTTGCGCCGATTCCACCACGAGGACTCCGCCTTGCCGGGGCCCCGGGCACGGTGCAGGACTACCGGATCGCCGCCTACGCCGTGGATCAGTCCGGCAACCGAAGCTCCGTGGCGACGTACCAGTACCGTATCGACCGCTCCCGCGAGGCAACGCCTCGGACCGACCCGCTCCTAAGTCCACGACCCGGTACCTACGCCAATGAACAGGCGCTCGTCCTCGACGACACGGGGCTCACCGACATCTCTGTACGACTCACGCATTCCGGGGCTGAGTCCCAGGAGATCGAGTACATGGGGACCCCGGTAATTCCTGGGGAGGGAGACTTTCAACTCACCGTGCAGGCCACGGTCCCGGCCACGGGAGAACCCTACCGCCGGAGCGTCTCCTGGTCCCAGGAGGTTGCCGACTCGATCCCGCCCCAGGGGCGATCAACATCCACCGTGCGCCTGTCCCCACCGGCCCGCCGTTCCCGGTATACCTTCGAGGATCGCGCGGTTACCGACCGCGATCCACGGTGGCTGCGGGCCGCCGAGTTGACCCCGCCCCCCGAGGGTACCCGGACGGTGGTGGTGCGCTACCGCGCCGACACCGCTGATCGTGATATCCGCCTGGTGTATCTGCTTGATGGACGCCGTGCCCCCACGCCGGAAATAGCCGGCGGCGAAGATTCGGGAGTCGTAACGGTGTATTCCCTGGGGGACACCGAAGTCCAGTGGGCCGAAACCAGCGAGAACGGTGCGGCCCGTTTCTCTGAGTCGGCGCAGGGCACCACCCGAATAGACCTGTCCACCGTTAAGGCGGACAGTATCCTGGTGAGAGCCCGCTTTCCCGGCGGCCGGTGGACGCAGCGTACCATGTCGCTCAGCGAACTGCGCGCTCCCCCAGAGCGCTCCAGCGGGCAGATCACCGATGACGGCGTTACCGTGTCGCTGACCGCCCCCGATGGCGAAGAGACCACCACGGTGACCAATAGGGCCACCGGCAGTGACGTGCTGCGTTTCCGCGATACGGCGCCGGTACGATGGAGACCACCGCTGGGTTTCACAGCACAGCTCCGGCTGGGTGACGACCCCGGGGTTCCGGAAGTGACGATCGACCGCACGCCGCTGGCACCGCCGGAGCTTACGGTGGAGGGAGATCGCGTCACGCTTTCGGGAAGCGGTCAGATCTTCTATCGCCTCGATGGGTCACCTGATGCGGTTTATGAGGGTCCGGTGGAGCTTTCCGGTGTGCCGGAGGCGCGCCGGCGGTACCGTGTTGATGCCTACCGGATCTTTGACAGCCAGATCAGCCCCACAATCACCGCATATCCCGTAATTGACCGGCGCACTCCGCGGGTTCCTCCTCCCCACGTGGCTTCCGGTAGGGAGCTCACTCCGGGAACGTTCATCTCCCGGGACGAGGTAACTCGCGTTCGCTTTCCCTCACCCTACGATGATCTGGAACTCCACTATGAAGCCACTTCCGACGGTCAGGCGCTGTTACCTCAGGCATCTAGTCCCCAGGTGGGCGAGGGAATTGCGCTTACCACCCCTGCCGGCAGTGAGCAGCGGTGGGCGATCCGTGTTCGGGGGCGCTTCCCCGGCAGGGACCGGTGGTCTCCGGTGTACCAGATGGAGGTCACCGTGGACCGACGTCCTCCGCAGGCGCCCGTGCTGAGCACGGATCCTGAATCCAGCGGCGTCGTTGCCTTTGAACAGCCCTCCCATGAGGATACCTCGATCTGGTATCGACTGCGTCCCAGCGATCCCTACCGCCGCTACACAAGCCCAGTTACGATCGACCGGACCCGCATAGAAAACTCACTCACTATCAGCGCCTATGCCCGCGATCGCGCCGGCAATCAGACGGCGCTGCAGGAGACCCCCACCGTTGCCCCGCTCAGTCAGGGCCCTGAACCGCCGCAACTGACGGTGAATGGGCGCCTCCCGGAGGATCCGCACATTATCCGATCCCGGGAAGCAGTGCTCGAGGCGCGTGTCCCGGAGGGAGTGCGCTGGAGAATCCGCGAGGTAAACTCCACCACGGAGGACAATCAGTTTGTTCCCTATTCGGAGCCTGAGGTCCTTTCCCGCGGCACCTATCGCATTAACGCCTATCGCGAACGGGGATCAGAGCGAAGTCGCGTGATCGAACTGGTAGTGACCATTGATCCCGAGCGCCCGAGAACACCGGCGGCGCCGTACATCAGCTACGCCCCCGACGGCCGCAGCGGCACGGTGTACTGGCCCGGCGCTCAGGCAGAGCAGATTTTTGTGTCGGTCATTACCGATCCGGAAGCTGACCCGGATGTGCAGCCGTTCTCGGTGTCCGACGGAGTTCTTCCCTGGGCGATTCCCGAAGGTGCATCCCGCGTCAGTTTGGCCTATTTTTCCGTGGGGGAATCCGGCCGACGGAGCGAGACCGAAGTGCTTCAGTTGGAGGCAGCTCGATCACAGCCGCCGGCGGAACTCTCCGGCGTGGGCGACGGCCAACGCTACCCAACCGGACGGATCGTGGAGTTTTCCGGAAACGGCGAAGTCCGATTCACCGTGACCAGCGACGGCAGTTCTCCCGGAGCGGTGCGCGTTTCGTCCCCTCGTTATGAGGAACCGTTGGTGTTTAGTGCATCGGTGGGGGAAACGACCCATTATCATCTGCGCTATCGCACGTTCCAGGGCGAAACGCCGGTTTCCGAGGAGCGTTCAGTTTCATTTGTTATCGATCGGGAACCGCCCTCGCTTCCGCAGCTTACCGGAGCCGCCGCCGGCGGATACTACAGTAGCAGCCGGGTAGTGCGTCTTCTCCCGGACGACCGTGACGATACAATCATGTACCGGCTCCGCACCGATACAGATACCGCTGGTACAGACCCCACTAATACAGACGCCGGTGAAGCCATCACTACGGACTTTGTACGCTATTCGCGGGAAGACCTTCGTCTTCCGGAGGACCCCGGGGAACCGCGCGTGTACCGCATCGAGGCATACGCGATTGATCGTGCCGGAAATCGGAGCACCGGAATCGCCGCGTGGGACGTTACCATAGACGCGACCTCTCTGCACGTGTCCGCTACCACCGGTGATGACGAGTCGGGGGACGGATCCCGGCAGAGCCCATTGGCCTCACTTGACGAGGCGCTGGCGCGTATCTCTGCCGGTTCACGGAACACGATCTTCATAGCCACCGGCGAGTATTCCCTCTCCCCGGACATATTTGCCACCGCTACTGCCGCGTTGGGGCGGCGTCGCCTAAATCTCCTCGGTGGTTACACCCCCGAGCGCTGGATCGCGCACACCTCGGGAACATCGATAACGGTCCGCGAGAGAGATACGTTGACGCTATCCACCGCGGTGCGCTTGGAAGGGGTCGCATTATCGCAACCGCTGCATTTTACCCCGGCACATCCCAGTCACCATCTCGAACTGCGTCATGTGGCGCTGCAGACCGACCACCTGCCGGCCCTCGTACTCGAGGGAGGGACAGCTGCACTCTTCGACAGCAGTGTGACCCGCACCGTGGAGGTGACCAGCGGGGCTGCTCTTGAGGCGCAGGGAAGTTCCCTGGGCGAACTGTCCATGGACGGTGGCACCGCCTCGATTCGCGATACGATCATGGCCGGTGCCCGGATTGCCGCCGGTGCGCGTCTCACCGTGGCAAGTTCTCGCATCACACCCCGGCGTCCCGTCGATATCTCAGGGCTGCTCTATGCGGAAGAAAGCACCCTGGAGCTCCGGTCCTCCGTGGTACAGGCCGCCGCTGATGATCCGATTCTTATCCGGGGGAGGAATGCCGATATCACGGTAGAGGGATCCCTCATCTACGGCGCAGGCCAAAGATCTGCCATTGCAATTCGCGCCCGCGGGGGGCGGGTATCGATCTCCGATAGCTTGATCGATATCGATTCCCAGGGGTACGGGTACGGAGTCTTTCTGCGCGACGCCCCCGTGGAGATCGCCGCGAGCGCTATTATCACGCGGGTCGCTGCCGATGGTATCGCCGTGGCCGGCGGAGATAGCCCGGTCTCCGTGGATGACTCACTGCTGTGGGTTGCTGCGGTTGCGATGGGAGATTCCGGCGGTGTAGCCGCTACCGGCGTTACGGTGGACGGAACCGGCGTTGACGACCTGGTGGTACGACGAAGTCACCTCCTGGCCTCCGGCAGAGGCGCGGAGCTCGGTGCAGCGATTCGGCTTGGTTCCGATGGAGCGGCGCGCATCCGGGAAAACCAGTTTGGAGGGTGGGGTTTCATCCTGGTTCAGGGTACTGCAGCTGATACCTGGGGACGCTCCGGACGTTTACAATCAGTTGATGAGCTCAACCGATCCCGTTTTGGAAACGGCAACAGCTCTGTGGAATACAAACCCGAGGCCGCCCCGCCACGCAGGGAATCTCCGCAGATTACGATTCCCCGCACCGCGGTGCCTGAAGCGCTTACCCGCATCCTGCGGGCGGGCCGGGGGACCACGTCGGAGAACCAGGAGAACGGGGACGTAGTGGAGTAGAGATCGAGAGTAAGGGGGCGCGTGGGACGGGGCGCGTGCAGATGCACGTGCACATAGCAGTCGCCCCGTTCCGAGGATCCTGGGACGCTACTCCCAGAACCACTCCGGTCCGCCCGCATTGTCGGACTCGTAGTTGGTGCGCCACAAGCCTCTACCGTGAGTTAAGGCAAAGAGCGTATCGCTGTCAGAATAGTACACGAAGCGGGCGATGCCGCTGGTGGCCAGTTCGCTCCCGTCGTAGTTGTCGCTAATGTCTTCATTGGTGAACGACAGGGAGTAGGGGGCCCCACTGGAAGAGGTGGTGACCTCGTAGTAGCCGCGGGCATTCGTATCCACATCGGGTTCGGTACCGTCGTAACTAATCGTGCCCACCGCCAGCCGGGCCCGATGATCTACCCACGCCACACCCGCGAACGATCGATCACCGGGTATGTTGCTACCTGCGTCAGCCTCAGTCCAACTATCCCCGTCACTGGAGGTGAAGACCCTCCCGACCAGGGTGACCAGCAGAAACGTGTTCAGCGCACCGCCTGTGGTGAGCGATGAGGGAAACACCGTAACGCCGCGGCCGTGTGCCACCGAGTCG
>JAWOCO010000379.1:0-6363 GCA_046483765.1 Alkalispirochaeta sp.
CTGCTGCGTGGCCGTGGTGCCGTGACTCCGCTGCCTGGGCCGGCGCATTTACGGGATGCGGTGGCGCGGATCGCCGAAGCTCGGGAGATACCGGTTCACCGTGGGCGCGTTGCCAGCGGTGATACGCTGCTTACGCGGCGCACCCTGGCCTCCCTGCCGGAAAACCGTCGGCGGCTCATCGAAGGGGCGCAAGCGGTGGACATGGAGAGTTCGGTGTGGGTGGATTTTGCGCATCGCGGAGGGATTTCCATGGTGCTGGTACGCTTCGTATCTGATCATGTCACCACCGGTGGCCGGTTGGGCTTCGTGCACGCCTGCGAGACGGTAGGAGAGATCCTGACGGAGGCGCTGCACACTTGCCGTACAGGCCCCGATGGTGCCATTGTTGTGCAATGACTTTGACAGACCTACCGGCTCTCACCGGCGCAGTTTCCCGGGAGGCCGTATGAGCACGCATCCTGCCTATGACCATATCGACACCCAAGACGTCCCCGACTATCACGGCACCGGCCGCCTCTACCGCCACCGCGAGAGCGGAGCGCAGATCTTTCACGTGGCCAACGATGACCCGGAAAACATGTTCGCCTTCTCCTTTGCCACCTATCCGGAGGATTCCACCGGTGTGGCGCATATCCTGGAACACACCGTGCTCAGTGGGTCGGCGCGCTTTCCTGTGAAGGATCCCTTCCTGCAACTGCTGAAAGGATCAGTGAACACCTTCCTCAACGCCATGACCTACCCCGACAAGACGGTCTATCCCGCCGCCAGTCCCGTGGCGCGGGATCTGTTCAATATGATGCAGGTCTATGGGGATGCGGTGTTCTTTCCGCTGCTCAAACCGGAACTCTTTCGCCAGGAGGGACACCGGCTGCAGTTTGAGGACGACGGCACGCTGGAACGCACGGAAATCGTCTACAACGAAATGAAGGGTAACTACTCCAGCCACGACTCGATCGTGGGGGAGACGTGCTTTCAGTCCCTCTTTCCCGATACGATCTACGGACTGGATTCCGGTGGTGATCCGGCAGTCATTCCTGAGCTCACCTATGAGCAGTTTACCGAATTTCATCGCCGCTATTACCACCCCGCCAACGCGCGGATCGTGGTGTACGGTGATATCCCCAGTGAGGATTATCTCGCCTTTCTCCATGATCAGTTTCTCTCACGCTTTGCGCTGCAGGCACCGATCCCCCCGCCGGCGGTGCAACCACGGTGGAGCGCACCGCGGCGAGTGGAAGCCACTTACCCGCTGGAGGGTGTCCAGGAACTGAGCGAGCGTTCATCGGTAACGATGAACTGGCTGCTCTTTCCCGTGACCGAGGCGCGGCGCGTCGTGGATGCCGCCGTCCTTTCCGAGATTCTCCTCGGTCATAGCGGGTCACCGCTGTCGCGGGCGCTGCTCGAATCGGGGTTGGGACAGGACCTCTCCCCGGTGCTGGGGTTGGAGACCGATCTGGCGGAGGCGGTATTCTCGGCGGGGCTGCGTGGTACCGACGTGGAACACGAAGAGGCGATTCAGGAGCTGATCCTGTCTACTTTGCGCACGCTGGTGGGGGAGGGGATCCATCCAGAGGCGGTAGAGGGGGCCCTGCGACGAGTGGAATTCAGTAACCGCGAGATCAAAGGCGGTCCCAACGGCATGCGCGTCATGCGCCGGGCGCTGCGGGGGTGGATGTACGGCGCCGATCCCTACGCGGGACTTAACTTCGACGAGCACATCCGCGGGCTGCGCAGTGACCTCACCGCCAACCCGCGCTTCTTCGAAGAGCTCATCGATGCGCTCTTTCTCCAGAACTCCCATCGCTCCACCGTAGTGGTCCGCCCCGACCCGGAACAGATGGCGCGGGAAGCGGCGCGGGAGCGGGAGGAGCTCGATGCGATTGCGGAGCGGCTTACCGATGAGGACCGTCGCCGGATCGAGGATGAAACGCGGGAGCTGGAGCAGATGCAGGCTACCCCCGACGATCCCGAGCAGCTGGCACGGATTCCGTTTCTCACCTTGGAGGACGTCCCGCGAGAGATCCAGACGGTACCCTACGAGCAGGAATCGCTCTCGGGAGCGGGAGATCTCTTCCTGCACCGGACGTTCACCAACGGCATTTTGTATCTGGACCTGGCATTCGACTTTGGCCGCCTCAGTGAGCGGGAAGAGCTCCTGCTCAACACCCTGGGCGCGGCCTTCACGGAGGTGGGCCTTCCCGATCTTCCGCACTACCGGCTCAATGATGAGATCGCGCTAAAGACCGGGGGCATTACCGCCTTCGTGAGTAATCAGACGCGCTACGGCGACCGCAGTCGCCTGCGACGGTTGTTTGTGCTGCGCATGCGTGTGCTGGAGCGCACCTGGACCGAGGGGGCCGCGCTGTTTGAGCGAATCCTGGAGACGGTGGATTTCTCCGACAGTCATCGGCTGGAGCAGCTCCTGGATGAACTCGTCCAGGAGATGCAGAGCGCCGTGATTCCCTCCGGCCACTACTTCTCCGGCCTGCGGGCGGGAGCCGAGCTTCATGAGCTTATGCAGATCGAGGAACGTCTCAACGGCGTCACGCAACTGGAGGCGCTGCGGCAGTTTGTCACCGAGCCGGACACGGTTGCCGGAGAGCTCCGGGATCTCTTTCTGCGACTGATCGATCCGCAGCGGGTACATGTGAACCTCACCGGCAGCGATGAGGTGGTGGACGCGGCGGTACAGTGGGTGCCGCAGCTGCTGGAGAAGATCGCTCGCCGCCATGCCGGCGCCACCGCCACCGGGGCGGAGTTGGGCGTGGCCGGAGAGCCGGCGGGGATTCAGATCACACCTGCCGCGCAGTGGCGGGAACGGGAGTATCTCATGGCCTCCGCCGGCGTCTCCTACGTGGCGCTCGCGATGCCGGCGGTAGGTTTCGACCATCCCCTGGCACCGGCGCAGGATCTGCTCTCGCACATCCTGCGTACGGGCCCGTTGTGGGAGAAGATCCGTATGCAGGGGGGAGCCTACGGGGCGTTTGCCTCGAGCCGCACCACGGAGGGACTGTTCTCCTTCGGCAGTTATCGGGATCCCAACACCGTAAAGACGCTGGAGGCGTATCGCGCGGCACTCGGCGAGCTTGCCGAACACCCATTGGACTCATCCCAGGTGGACCTTGCCAAAGTCAGTGTGTTGGGACGGGAGCTGAAACCGCTGACTCCCCGAGACTCATCGTTCACCAACTTTCGTCGACGGCTACATGACATCGATGATGCGCTTCGCCAGGAAACACGGGATCGGTTGCGGGCGGTGACGCCCGCCGATCTGCAGGCGATCGCCGGAGAACTGGGAACCCGCCTGGGTCAGGGTCGAGTGGTGATTCTCGGGGGAAGTGCCGGGCTGGATGAGTGGTCTCAGGCGTTGAACGGATCCGGGTCGGCGTCACCGGCGATTCCGGTAGTTAACGTGGGGGTATAACGCCGACGATGAGCGACCACTCCTTACGCCGGATCGCCGGGATGGTGCGGGACATCACCGCCGGGCAGTACCGGCCGCGTCCGATTCCCGCCGATGCCCCCGCCGAAGAGCGCGAGCTCGTGACCGCGTTGAACGAGATGTACCGCGACCGGCAGGAGCTGATGCACGCCGGACAATCGCGGTATCGGCTGATTATCGACTCTACGCCGGTGGCGATCTGCATTACAAACAGCCACGGCACGTACGAGTACGTGAATCCGCAGTATCAGAGACTCACCGGCTACGCCGCGGAGGAGCTGGTGGGGCGGTCGTTTCAGATCGTCGTTCCCGAAGAAGAACAGCAGGAATTGCAGCACCTCCATGATGAGTTTATGGGTCAGCGGTACGAGTTGGAGGGGCGTTGGCGAATCATGAACAAGTCCGGTGAGGTGATCCCGATTCTGGCAAACGCCGCGTACGTGATCGACTTCGACGGAAAACCCAAGAAGATCACCTTTGTGGTAGATATTTCCGATCTCGAACGGGAAGTAGAGGAGCGGCGCCGCGCGGAACAGATGCGGGACGAGGTGGAGCGTGTGCTGCGCCACGATTTGCGCAATCCCCTGGACGGTATTCGCACCGCAGCGGACTACCTGCTACAGGAAGATCTCCCGTCCCGGGCGGAAGAGTTCGTGCGCCTGATGCACGAGGCGGCGGTGCGGGCGCGAAATCGGATCGACAACTCCCTGGCCTATACCAGGATGCAGAGTGGCACCTACGAGGTTGAGCGGGAGCGGGTGAACGTGGTGCATCTGGTGCGGGACGTGATCCACAATCTCCGGGACCTCCGCGATGCGTATCGAGTAGATATTTCCGCCTCCTACCACGGAGAGCCGCTGGACCAGCAGTACGATGTCGAGCTCTGGGGAGAATACGGGTTCCTGTTGGATGCGCTGTGGAATCTGGTGCGCAACGCGGTGGAGGCCAGCACCGCCGGAGACATGATCACCGTGGAGGTAGATGATTCGGGGACGCTGGGATTCGCGATCGCCGACGATTCGGGAACCGCCCACGATTCCGGCACCCGCGACGATTCCGGAACGGGGGCCGATGCCGGTACTGCCGCCGAGCCGGCGGTGTCGATTGCGGTGCACAATCCCGCAGCGATTCCTCCGGAGATCCGGGAGACGCTGTTTAACCCCTACGTGACCCATGGAAAGTCGGGAGGCACGGGCCTCGGGACCTATACCGCCCGCATGGTGGCGGAGGCTCATGGCGGAACGGTGACGGTGCGGACCGGCGAGGAATTCGGTACCACCATGGCAATTGTCGTTCCCCGGGGACGACCGGGAGGTGGAGCGTGAAACGGTCAACTGAACCGCAGGGAACCGTGGTCCTCACTGGGGCATCTTCAGGACTGGGCCGCGCGCTGGCCCACCGGCTGGGGGAAACCGGGTGCACGGTGGCGGTGGTAGCCCGCCGGCAGGAGGCGCTGGCTGAGCTCTCGGCGGCGATCGGTTCCAACGTAGTACCGGTACCGCTCGATCTCAGTGAGCCCCAGGTGGCCGAGCGCCTGGAAGCGGCGCTGGCGGCAGTGGGAATCATGCCGGAGGCGGTGGAGCTTCTGATCAATAACGCCGCCCTCGGGAGCTTTGGGCATTTCGTGGAGACCGACCCCGATCGGCTGACGATGATGCAGCGCATGAATGTGCAGGTGCCCATGGAACTGAGCCGGTGGATCGCCCCCTATATGGTGCGGCGAGGATCGGGAACGATTGCCAACGTCGCGTCGGTGGCGGCCTTTTCACCGGGGCCCCTGATGAGCGAGTACTACGCGGACAAAGCGTGGATGCTTGCGTTTACGCAGTCCCTGGACGCGGAACTGCGCCCGCGGGGTGTGCGGGTGTGTACGGTGTGTCCCGGCCCCTTCGAGAGCGGATTTCACACTGGTGCCGGAATGGACCGCTCCCGTCTGGGCACACTCCCCAGTGCCGCCTCGGTGGCCGGGCGGGCGCTCCGCGCGATTCTCCGCGGGCGCACGGTGGCGCCGATCGGGGTGGGAGCCTGGGTGTGGGCGGTGGTGGGGCCGCGGCTGCCGTGGCGGCTGAGCCGCAGTATTATGTACCGCCTGCAGCGGCGTCGCCTCAAGGGATCGGGGGCCGGCGAGTCACCCGCTCAGTCACCTTGAATCGCGAAGATACAACCGTTACAATAACATCCAATCCCGTGTAAGGAGTTTAAATACATGGCTAAGATGAAATTGAAACCAGGTGTTCTCACCGGTAACGCGCTCCAGGAAGTATTTGCGTATTGTAAAGAAACCGGCTGTGCCCTTCCGGCAGTTAATGTGATCAGTTCCAGCAGTATCAATGCTGCCCTGCAGTCTGCCCGCGAGGCGTCCAGTCCGATCATGATTCAGTTTTCTAATGGTGGTTCCGCGTTCAACGCCGGAAAGTACTTGGACAACACCAATGAGCGAGCCGCGATCGCCGGTGGCGCAGCGGGAGCCCTGCACGTGTGGAAGATGGCTGAAGTCTACGGTGTTCCCGTTATTCTGCATACCGACCACTGCGCACGGAAGCTGCTGCCCTGGATCGACGGCCTCATCGAAGAGGGACGTCAGTTCTACAAACAGCACGGAGTCCCCCTGTTCAGCTCACACATGATCGACCTCTCCGAGGAAGATCTCGACGAAAACATCAAGACCAGCGGCGAGTATCTCGAGCAGATGGCCAAACTGGACATGACGTTGGAGATTGAGCTGGGTGTCACCGGTGGTGAAGAATGGAAATTGAATTCAGATCATTGATCATCCTCAAGGTTGCTTGGTTGTCATTCAGTATAGGAACCTCATTCCATGTACTTTGCAGCAAACTTCCCAAGAAGTTTCTAATCCACAGTGCTTCTTTCACACAGGCACTCACAGCCATGTACTCTGCTTCTGCAGTGCTAGTTGCAAC
>JAWOCO010000138.1:0-5408 GCA_046483765.1 Alkalispirochaeta sp.
AACCAATCGGGAGATTCTCCGCCGAGCCGGCACGGCCACCGCCGACTACTTTATCGCCGCCACCGACTCCGATGAGGTCAATATGATCGCCTGTGGCATCGTATCCTCGGAATTTCAGGTAAAAGCAAAAATCGCTCGCGTCCGCAGTTTCGATTATCACTCCGGAAAGCTCTCGGAGAAACGCTTCCTCGGAATCGATTTCGTGGTCAATCCGGAGATCGAGGCGGCCCGGGCGATCATGCGGGCGGTGGATTTTGGCGCCGTCAGCGACATCATGGCCTTCGAGAAGTCCAGCGTGCAAATTCGAAATATCGTGGTGGACCGTGATGGGCCGCTCACCGGGCGTACGCTGGAGAAGTTGTCGGAAGTGCTGCCGGGGTCATTCCTGATCGCCGTGGTGGTTCGCGAAAACCGCTATTTGATTCCCTCCGGAACGACCCGCCTGCAGGGTGGCGATATTCTGTATATCGTTGCCAACGAACGTGACTTCGAAGCGATTTTTGAGAGTCTCGGCAAGAGCCGGGGGGAGTTGAAGAAGGTAATCCTCGTGGGTGGCGGGCGCATCGGACGCCAAGTTGCGGAGTACCTGCTCACCGGGCCGCCGCAAACGCTCTTTCGCCGGGTGAGTCGCCGGCTCACCGGCCAGCATGATCGGCAGGTGAAGATCGTGGAGCGGGACTACCAGCGCTGCAAGGCGCTGATTGAGGAGTTCCCCAAAGCCCTGGTGATCAACGCCGATATTTCCGATGACGGCGTCTTTGAAGAGCAGCATTTTGCCAACGCCGACCTGGTGATCGCCGCCACCGACAACCAGGAACTAAATATCGTCACCGCGCTCTACGCCAAGAGTCAGGGCATCCGCCGATCCGTGGTACTCGTCAATCGTGCCAGTTACGCTCCGATCGCCGCCCAGTTGGGTATCGATGTTCCGGTAAGCCAGAAAAACGCGATCGTTACCACGATCCTGCGCTTCATTCGCAGTGGCGCGGTGCGGAGTATTCACACGATCAGTGATGGTCGCGTGGAGGCGCTGGAGTTGACGGTCCTGCCCAACAGTAGGGCAGTAGGTACGGCGATCAAGGATCTGCAGCTCCCCCGGGACACTCTGATCGTCGCGTTGGAGCGAGACGGGTCGAGTCTGGTGCCCGGCGGTAACAACGTGGTTCGCGCCAACGACCAACTGGTGGTGATTGCCAAAAAAGAGCACGGGGAACGGGTGCAGGAGCTCTTCTCCCGGTGATCAACTATCGTGCGGTTTTTCGATTCGTAGTTGTCCTCTTGCTGGTGGTCTCCGGGTTCATGCTGACACCCATCATCTGGGCGATCATCGACGGTGAATCAGGGACTATTCGGTCGTTCATCCTTCCCGTGGCGATTCTCATTCCCGTGGCATTGGTGGGGTTGCGGTTCTCCGGAACCGACTACCATGAGGTCTCCACGCGGGATGGATTTCTCATGGTCAGCCTGGGGTGGGTAGCCGTGAGCCTGTATGGGGCGATTCCCTTCGTGGTGTCCGGGGCGATTCCAACGTACGTAAACGCGTTGTTTGAGACGATGAGCGGGTTCACCACCACCGGGGCCTCGATCCTGGAAGAGATCGAAGCGTTGCCGCGGTCGATGCTGTTCTGGCGCTCTTTGACGCATTGGTTGGGGGGCATGGGAATTATCGTTCTCACGGTGGCGATTTTTCCACTCCTGGGAATCGGAGGGTTGCAGCTGATCAAGGCAGAAGCGCCGGGACCCCGCGTGGATAAGCTGACGCCGAAGGTGACGGAGACTGCTAAGATTCTGTGGTTGACCTATCTGTTGCTGAGCGGCGCAGAAACAGTGCTACTGATGTTTGGCGGAATGGATCTGTTCGATTCGCTGACCCACACGTTTGGGACGATGGCCACCGGCGGGTTTTCGCCGCGTAACGCCAGCGTTGGGGCCTACGACTCCGCCTTCATCGATGGCGTCATTACGGTGTTTATGGTGCTTGCCGGCATTAACTTCGTGATCTATCACCGGTTCGTGACGCGCCGGGTGCACTCTATCGTGCAGGACGGCGAACTGCGGGCCTATCTGGGGATTTTCGTGGTGGGAAGCATCATCACCGCGCTGGCGCTGGCGGAACGGTACGGCGGATTCTGGGGAGGGCTGCGATACGGATCGTTCCAGGTGGCCAGTCTGCTCACCACCACCGGGTACGCCACCGCGGATTTCGCCGTTTGGCCGTACTTAGCACAGATAGTTCTCTTCGTTCTCATGTTTGTTGGCGGTAGCTCCGGTTCCACAGGAGGTGGAATCAAAGTGGTCCGGGTGGTCACGATGATCAAGCAGGGCTGGAATGAAATGCGCTATCTGGTCTATCCCCGGGGCATATTCACGATTCGGTTGAGCGGGGAGCGATTGCGGAAAGATATCGTGTATGCGATCAGCGGTTTCGTCATGCTCTATCTGGTGGTGATTTTGTTTACCACCGCCGTCGTTGCGGCAGCCGGCAACGACATCCTCACCTCCCTAACTACCGCCTTGGCTACTCTGGGAAATATTGGCCCTGGATTTGGCAGCATCGGTCCCACGCAGAACTACGCGTTCTTTCCCGGGTGGATTAAAGTGTTTCTCACCTTCGTGATGATGCTGGGGCGCCTGGAGATCTATACGGTGATGGTACTCTTTACCCGGAGATTCTGGCAGCAGCAGTAACCTCGCCGCGGTGCTCTTTACTCGTAGAGCTCGGGATACTGGTAGCGATCCGGATCAGAGGTGAACGGCGGAACTCCGTCGGTCATAATTCCCAGGTTGAAGAGGAATCGATTGCCGGGAATCGTGGTGCGCGGCGTCTCCGTGAGCGGATTCAGGGACAAGTATCGACGCATATTGGAATCGGCGGGTACCACAATGACCGTCTCCGGTTGCGTCCGTTGCACCTGGAGAATCACCGAACTTACCGTAAACCAGGGAGTATCCATGACGCTGTCCTCCGGGGTATCAAAGAAATGGTCCCGGGCCGGGTCTCGCGGACTCTCCGATACCGCCGTGTCGTCCTGGGACTGGGAGGGCCTTGTGGGGTCTCCAATCACGCTAAGACAGGCAGACAGCGGAAGGAACAGAAGCAGTATGAACAGGCCGCGGGCCACCACGGGCAGCCGCGGACGCAGCAGGGACACGCTCATCTACTGCTCCTCCCCGCCGAGAATTCGTCTCGCGGCGTGGATGCCACTCATGAATCCCCCTTCTACCCGGCCGCCACCGAAGCTATCGCCGGCGAGAAGAACTCGGGGAGTAATCGCCACGCTGGACTCACTCCAGCGCTGTAGCGGACGGGCGTAGCGCCACTTCTTGAGCTGCGTGGCGCCCTGGGCATGGGCGCGACTCACGGCTTCCCGCTCGTGCCACGGCAGCAGCGCCTCGAGCGCCGCTACCAGTTCCGCAATCGTATGAGACTCCTCCGCATCGTAGAGCTCACGTGCGGCCTCACCGGTACTGTGAATTGTAAGCCGAGACGGCTGCTCCGCTGTCTGCTCCGGAAGCCCTTTGCGGGTATTGTCGGCGATCCAGGCAATGATGGAATCCTCGCCGGCAGGGCGAAGGTAGCCTTCTGCATTCAACAGCTCCGCCGGTGGTGTGTCGATCGTAATCAGGAGTGCCAGACAGGGGGCATAGCTGAGCTCTACCAGATCCGGGTCGAGCTCGTTCCGGAGAGACCCGGGTATCAGCATGAGTGCCTGCGGAAGTGGGGGAGTGAGAATCACCGTGCCGGTGCTGATCGAATCACCTTCGGTGGGTTCTCGGGGGGCTCGCGGCCCACCGTGCTCACCGTGCCCACCGTGCTCACCGTGCCCACCGCGCTCACCGCGATCAGATCCGACGTCGTTGGCGAGGGTGCCCTCGATGAGGATCCTCGCGCCGTTCTGAGTGGGGACCACCTCCGTGACCCGTATGGAGGTGCGGATATCGAAGGTTCCCGTCTCCTGCAAACCGGCGGCGATCCATTTGGGAAGGTCGGTCATGCCCGTGCGACCGCGCCACACCGGCAGCGGCTCGCGATCCGGGGTGCGCGGCGCACGTTGGTACCACTGGGCCACGACACCGGCGTTCGCGGCGTCCGTCACCAGAGCGCGAAACTCCGGAGCCACCGCCGTGAAGAACTGCGCGCCGGTGTCAAAGGCGCCTCCCTGGGCGCCGGTATCGAACTCCCCTTCCCGGGCGGTGTGGCGCACGCGACGAGTAGCCATCCGTCCGCCCACCTGACGGCCCTTATCCAGTACCAGTGTGCGCAGGCCTGCGGAAGCGAGTTCTCGAGCGGCGGCGAGTCCCGTAATACCCGCCCCGACAATCGTTACGTCATAGCTGTGTTCCATTCCCCCCTAAGTTACAACCTCTTCTCGCCTATCGGCCAGGACCGTCGCCGGCGCGGTTGGTATCACCCGCTGAACCGCTGCCGGCCCGGCCGGTACCACGCGCCGGACCGCTGCCGAACGCGCCTACTTTGTGATATCCTCTCCGTCAACCATGGCGAAACAGTACGACGAAAACTCGATTAAGACCCTCTCCAGCCTCGAACATATTCGTTTGCGCAGCGGCATGTATGTTGGACGCCTGGGGGATGGAAGTAACTTTGAAGATGGGATCTATATCCTCCTGAAAGAGGTGGTGGACAACTCCATCGATGAGTTCATCATGGGACATGGCAAACGGATCGAAATCAAGCGCGCCGACGACGGCACGATCACGGTCCGCGACTATGGCCGAGGAATCCCGTTAGGAAAGCTCACCGCCGCCGTGAGTCAGATCAATACCGGCGCCAAATACAACGATGATGTCTTTCAGTTTTCCGTGGGCCTCAACGGCGTGGGAACCAAAGCGGTGAACGCGCTCTCGGAGTATTTCCATGCGGTGTCGTTCCGGGATGGAAAGTACGCGGAGGCGGAGTTCGCCAAGGGGGCGCTCACCCGGGAGAAGAAGGGCTCCACCACCAAGTATCGTGACGGTACTTATGTCCAGTTTCGCCCGGACCGGGAACTCTTTGGGGAGTATAGCTATAACGAAGAGTTTATCCTGCAGCGGCTGTGGAACTACGCGTACCTCAATGCGGGGCTCACCATTCTCTACAACAAGGAGAAGATCTTCTCCGAGGAGGGGCTGCGGGATCTGCTGGCGGCGGAGGTAGGCGAGCAGGGTATGTACGAGGTGGCGCATCTCCGCCAGGAACGGCTGGAGTTTGCCTTCACCCACACCACCAGTTATGGCGAAACGTACTGGTCCTTTGTGAATGGGCAGTTCACCTCCGACGGAGGGACTCACCAGAGTGCCTTCCGTGAGGGAATTCTCAAAGGGGTCAACGAGTTCTTCAAGAAGAACTACTCCGGGGAGGACGTGCGGGAGGGTATTGCGGGGGCGGTGGCGATCCGCATGAAGGACCC
>JAWOCO010000140.1:0-4128 GCA_046483765.1 Alkalispirochaeta sp.
GCGCCTCCTCCAGGTCCAGACCGCTTCGGCCGACCACCTCGTCGGCAGGCATGCCGCTCGTCTTTGTTTACGCTGAGTGATAAATGATCAGAAACAGCTTCTGAAGCACGGACTCCTTGAACAAGTTCAGATGCTTTCAATACTACTTTTCCAGGAAGATCCAAAGTTGGCATTTTTGCGCGACCGTTGGTGGCCTTCATGATGCGTCCCACCAGAAAGCCCAGAGGCTTGGAATCTCCGGATCGGATCTGCTCCACCGCCTGCGGATGCTCACCGAGAACCGCATCCACCACCGTGCCGATTTCATCGCGATCGGTGATCTGTTCCCACCCCTGCTCGGTGATAATCGCCTGGGGATCCTTGTCCTCATCGAAGACCAGCGCCAGCGCCTGCTTGGCGATCTTGCCGTGGATCGTACCATCGGCGAGGAGCTTCAAGAGGGATGCCAGCCGCTGGGCGGTGAGGGGACTCGCGGTGAGCTCCACCTCATGGCGGTTGAGCTGTTTGCGCACGTCCCCCGCCAGCCAGGTGGCCACCACCTCCGCTGTGGCCCCCGCGGCAACGGCACTCTCAAAGAAATCGGCGGTGCTTTTTTCATCGCAGAGAAACTCCGCCTGCGAGACCGATACGCCGTACTCCGCGACGAAGCGCGCCCGCCGGAGCGCCGGCAGTTCCACCATGCGCGCTTCTACCCGGGCGAGAAACTCGGTCCCCGCGCGGAAGTGGGGCAGGTCCGGCTCGGGAAAGTAACGGTAGTCGTGGGCGCTTTCCTTGGTGCGCATGCTCTCGGTGAGATCGCGGTTCTCGTTCCACAGGCGGGTTTCCTGCGTGATTGAACCGCCGCGCTCCATGATCTCCTGCTGGCGCTCGATCTCGTGGTTGAGCGCCTTGCGGACAAACCGGGAACTGTTGAGGTTCTTGATCTCTACCTTGCTGCCCAGGCCGGCACCGCGGGTGTTGACCGAGACGTTGGCGTCGCAGCGCAGGGATCCCTCTTCCATGTTTCCGTCGCAGACTCCCAGATACCGCACCATGCGGCGCAGTTCCTGCAACAGAACCTCCGCCTCCTCCCCGATCTCCAGATCCGGTTCGGTGACGATCTCCAACAGCGGAGTACCGGCCCGGTTGTAATCCAATAGCGACATGTCGCCGGCGTGGATCATCTTGCCGGCGTCTTCCTCCAGGTGGATCTCATGGATGCGCACCCGCTTCTTCTTCTTGTGAAACTCCAGATCGATGTACCCGTTGCGCCCCAGGGGCTCGTGAAACTGGGTAATCTGGTAGTTCTTGGGAAGGTCGGGATAGAAGTAGTTCTTGCGGTCAAAGACGCATTCCGGGTTGAGCTCACAGTTGAGGGCGCGGGCCACGGTGTAGGCCATTTCGATCGCCTGCTCGTTAAGCGTCGGGAGCACTCCGGGATAGCCCATACACACGGGACACACGTTGGTGTTGGGATCATCACCAAAATTTGCGCGGCAGGTGCAGAACACCTTGGTTTCGGTGAGGAGTTGAATATGAATTTCCAGGCCGACAAATGACTGGTACATCGTTACTGTGCCCCTCCCGCAGCGCGCCACTGCTCAAAGGAGCGGCTCTCGTCGGGAAACTGTATCGGCTCCACCGTGGCAAAGTGCTGGGCCACGGAGAACAGCTTTTCCTCGCTAAAGGCGGGCCCCATGAGCTGCATCCCCACCGGTAAGCCCCCTTCGAGACCACTGGGCATGGTGAGCGCCGGGATTGCCGCCAGGTTGGCGATCCCCGTAAAGCGGTCGGCCACCTTCTGCTGAAAGGGGTCCATCGTGCTATCACCGTGAGCAAACGCCTGTACCGGAAAGGTGGGAGCCAGGATAAGATCCACTTCCTGAAAGCGCTGCTCCAGTTCGCGCCGGATCAGGGTGCGAATCTTCTGCGCCCGGGTGTAATACTGATCCTGAAAGCCGCTGCGCAGGACGTAGGTTCCCAGCACGATCCTGAGCTTCACCTCATCCCCAAACGCCTCGCTCCGAGCCATGCGCATCAGTTCTTCAGGGTTCTCCGAGAAGACCGGACGGTATCCGTAGCGAACTCCGTTGTAGCGCGCCAGGTTGGCACTGGCCTCGGCGGCGGCGATCGTGTAGTAGGCGGGGACCACGTAGTCCAGCGTGGAGAGCTCGATCGGTACGATGCGGTAGCCCAGCTGCTTGAGCGCCTCCGCAGTCTTGCGATAATTGCGGTCAACCGCCTCGTCCAGGCCAAGGTCTCCCTGAAACACCCCGATCGTCTTCACCGTACCGGCGGGCACCGCCGCGGTGGCCTCATCTGGAATCACCACGGTGCTGTGATCCTGCTCATCCTCGCCGCGCATCACGCGGTAGGTCTCCGCCACCGTGGCGATATCGGAGCCCAGCACGCCGATCACCTCCAGCGATGAGGCGTACGCCACCAGGCCATAGCGCGAGACGGTGCCGTAGGTCGGCTTGAGACCGTAGACACCACAAAACGCCGCCGGCTGGCGAATCGAGCCGCCGGTGTCACTGCCCAGCGCCACCGGTACCAGTTGTTGCGCCACCGCCGCGGCGGAGCCCCCGCTGGAGCCCCCGGCCACGCGGGAGTAATCCCAGGGATTGTTGGTCTGCTTGAGGGCGGAGTTGTCCGTGGAGCTTCCCATACCGAACTCGTCCAGGTTGGTCTTGCCCACGAGCGCGGCGCCGGCGTTCCGCAGACGGCGGACCGCGGCGGCATCGTAGGGGCTTTCCAGCCCCTCCAGCATGCGGGAGCCGCAGGAAAGGTGATACCCCTTGACAGCGATGTTATCTTTAACGGCAACGGGGATCGGTAACGAAGGTCCCCCGCCGGGGTCAGACTCTGCGGAGAGCGTCCACTGCGCGGGAGATCCGATTTCCAGGAAGGCAGCACTGCGCTGATCCTGGTCGGCAAGAAATCGCGCGTACTCGTCACGCGCATTGGTGAGGATGGTGTTCCACATGGGCAATTACAGGACGTTGGGAATTGCCACCAACCGGTCTTCCAGATCGGGAGCATTTTCCAGGAGTGAGTCGGGGTCGACGTCGGTGCGCGCTGTGTCTCGGCGCAGACGATTCGCAGCGATGAGGGCGTGGGTTGTGGGCTCCACCCCTTCGACATCGATGGTGGACATCAGGGCGAAGTACTCGAGCATCTGCTCAACAGCACCCTCGAGTGATGCGGTCTGCGTTTCGTCCAGCTCCAGCATTGCCATATCGATGGTCGTTTTGAGCTCGGACATGTCCATGCGCGCAACTATGACAACAAGGTATAGCCCTGTCAAGCAAAGAGTTGCGCGCGATTTGACGAAGCGTCGTGGGCGCGCTATGTTTAGCGGCACCCCACGTTCCATGCAGCGTATTCATTCTTTATAAGGTCGATAACAGTGGCAACAAAAAAAGAGTTTCCGACAGTCCATTTCTACGACCAGGACTTTGTCGATATCTACGAACAAACCTGGGCATGGGTCGAGGATTACTGGCAGAAAGGCACCAGCAAGAACGGTTTCGAATCGCGGTACTTCAACGCCCCGGAAGCGGACCGGATCAACCAGACCGATGCGATCTTTTCCTCGTTCTTTCTGGTGTACAGCAACCGCAACTACCCCGCCGAGCCGCAACTGGACAACTTCTACAGCAAGCAGGAGTCGGACGGTGCGATCCGGGCGGAATACTCGGTGGATACCGGCAAGCCGATCTTTTCGGAGGACAACCCCGAGGGTGCTGCGCCGCCGCTCTTCGCCTGGGCAGAGTACAACATGTACCACAAAGCGGGAAATAAGAAGCGGATTAAAGAGGTGATGCCCACCCTGGAGCGCTACTTCGAGTGGTTGGAATCAACCTTCAAGGATGAGACCGGTCTGTTTCACGTGCCCCTGTCGGCAACCGGCATGCCCAACGCGCCCCGGGAGAAAATGTACTACCCGGTAGACTTCAACACGCAAGCCGCGCTCAACGCCGCTCGGATGGCGGAGCTGGGCCACGTGCTCAACGACAAGGACATCGAGTTCCGCTACCGCCGGCAGTACTTCTCGCTCAAAACGCGCATTAACCAGCTCATGTGGAACGATGACGACGGCGTCTACTACGACCTGGACAAGGATCGCGAGCAGGTGCCGGTGAAAAC
>JAWOCO010000186.1:0-4520 GCA_046483765.1 Alkalispirochaeta sp.
GTTGAATTCCGCTATGATATGTCGGTTGATCTGGCGGCGGTAGATGTGCAGAACGCGATCTCCCGCATCCGGGCAACCCTGCCGCAGACAATTGCGGAGCCCCAGGTGCTGAAGTTTTCCACCAGTGACCGCCCGGTCATCACTATGGGCCTCTCCGGGGAGAACATGGCGGAGGTACGCACCATCGCTGAGGATCTGCTGGCGCCGGAAATTCAGCGCGTGGACGGGGTGGCGCTGGTGGATGTCTTTGGTGGCTATCAGCCCGAACTCTCAGTCCAGGTCGATCGCACGCGGCTCGAGGCGCACAATCTACCCCTCGGTGCGGTGGTGGAGGCGATAACCGCTCACAACGTCAGCCTCCCGGCCGGTGAGATTCGCAGCGAAGGGCAGCAGTACAGCTTTCGCATCGACGAGCAGAGCCGCTTCCCGGAAGAACTGGCTTCGATACCGATTACCACCCCAGCCGGCCAACGAGTACTCGTGGGAGATCTGGCTACCTTGGCAATGGGATCTGGGGAGGATATGTCCCGGTTTCGAGTCAACGGTGAGAACGCGATTGCCATGCAGGTCTTCAAGCAGGAAGACGCCAACACGGTGGAAGTCGTGAGTTTGGTGAGCGAGAAGTTTGACGAAATCCGCCACAACTATCCCGACCTCACGATCGTTGAGGCGGATGAGAGCGCCTCCTTTACGGAGATGGTGGTGGGCAACATGCTGGGCGCGGTGGGTCAAGCGCTGATCCTGGCGACGATCATCATTTTCCTCTTCCTCGGGAGCTTTCGGCGCGGTCTGGTGGTGGCGATTTCCATGCCAATGTCCTTCCTTCTGACCTTTGCCGGGATGATGCTCTTTGGAATCCAGGTAGACTTGGTGACCCTGACCGCGGTGATCCTGGCGGTGGGGATGGTGGTTGATGCCTCGGTGGTAGTCCTCGAGAACATCACGCGGCACTACCAGGAGGGGCTCCGCGCAGACGGCAGTTCCTCCCTCACCCCGTTTCAGGCGGCAATGGCCGGGGCCAAGGAGATTCAGTTCGCGGTAATCGCCGGAAACGCCACCACGATCACCGTCCTGATCCCGCTGCTCTTCCTCTACGGATTTGTGGGTGCGACGTTCGGCCCCCTGGCGGCCACCATGATTATCGCCTTCCTCTCCTCGCTCCTGGTGGCGTTGCTCCTGGTACCGATTCTCACGATGAAAGTCACCGGTGGTGACGGTCGGATGGAGCGGATCGCGCAATCGATGGCCCGTCCCTGGGGCGTACTCATGGACGGTCTACGCTTCGTGTACATCCACATGCTTAAGTGGTCACTGCGACACCGGTGGGTGGTGCTACTGGTGGCGGTGGCAACCTTTGCCGTTGGCGCCCAGCTGCTGTTGTCGTTGGGAATGGAACTACTCCCCAAGATGGACGGTGGCGACACCTTTATCACGGTGGAAACCCCCTCGGGATCATCACTGGAAGAGACCGAACAGGTGGTGGCCGAGGTGGAACGGATCATTATGGCGGAGCATGAACTGGTGCGGCTCTCCTCACAGATCGGATTCGAACCGGGAATGACCTCCTTTGGAGGAGGTGGGGTCCAGGGTCCGACGCAAGGCTATATCACCGTCACCTGGTCACCCCGGACTGAGCGGGAGGAATCGATCTGGGAGATCCAGGACCGCCTTCGCGCGCAGATGGCGCGCGTCCCCGGTATCGAGAACCTTGTTGTCCGCGAGTCGGGCAGTACCGCGGTGGCCACAACTGCTTCCAGTATCGTAGTCAGTCTGCGAGGACCCGATCCGGTGATCCTCGACCGCCTTGGTGATGAGGTGCTGGAGACGGTGGCCGCGGTGCCCGGCACGGTAAACAGTTACCGGAGTTGGCGGCTGGATCAGCGGTCGGTGAACCTCGCGGTGGATGTAGAACGCGCTCGTGAACTGGGAATCCCGCCCCGGGATATCTCCCGGGAACTGACGCAGGCGCTCAATGGCGTAAACGCCGGTGTATTTCGGGGAGCATCCCAAGCAGGAGCCTCAGACACGCCGATCCGGGTGCGCTACGCCGAGGAGTACCGGCAGGAACGGGACGACGCATATGATGTCCGCGCGTTTGCTCCCCGCGCGGGGACCACCGTTCCGGTCGGTTCGATCGTAGACGGTCGCGAAGTAACCGTGCAGGGCCTGGTAACTCGCGAGAACTTGGAACCCAAGCTGGATATCCTGGCGCTCCACCAGGACCGGCCGCTGAACTTCGTCTCCGCCGATGTGGAGGCGGCGTTACAGCAAATGACCATTCCCGCCGGATACAGCGTGTCCCTGGAAGGCGAGGAGGCGGACATGGCCGACGCACGAAGTGAGCTGGCGGGGGCGCTGGGGATCGCGTTTATCGCGGTCTATCTGCTCCTGGTGGCGCAGTTCAAGTCGTTTGGTCATCCGATTACGGTGATGGTGGCGGTACCCTTGAGTCTGATCGGGATCGCCGGGGCGTTGTGGATCGCGGACATGCCGGTGTCCATGCCGGTCCTGGTGGGGTTGATACTCCTCATCGGTATCGTGGTGAACAACTCGATTATCCTGATCGACTTCATTCAGCAGCGACGGGAAGCCGGCGCGGACCGCCGCACCGCCATCGAGGAGTCGGTGGGGGCCCGCTTCCGGCCGATCATGATGACCTCTCTGTCAACGATCGTAGGAATGATCCCGTTGGCGATGGAATGGGCGTTAGGAGCGGAACGCTTTTCGCCGCTGGCGGTGGCGGTCATCGGCGGCATGACCGCCGCGACGTTCCTCACGATGATCGTGATTCCGGTGTTCTATTCGGCTATGGACGATCTGGGGGCGCTTTTCCGCAAGAAAGGGTCCACGCAATGAGTCCTACCGCATTGGCAATAAATGGAATCGCCGGCGTCGCCCTGGCGGCGGCGCTGGTGAGGGATCGACGAAGGGCCCTTCGGGGCCTGCAGGTCGCGGCCAAGATGACGTGGGGCATGCTGCCCATGGTGGTGATCATAATTCTCCTGATCGGGGCGCTCTTCGCCTTCGTTACTCCTGAGGTGCTGGAACGGTTTGTGGGAGACCAGTCAGGACCGTTTGGTGCGGTTCTGGTGGCGCTGGTGGGAGGTATTCTGCATATTCCCGCGCTCCTGGCGTTTCCTCTGTCGGCGTCACTCTTGGATCAGGGGGCGTCGATCACTGTGGTGGCGGCGTTCATTACCAGCCTCACCATGATCGGGGTGGTGACGTTACCGCTTGAGATGCAGGAGTTGGGCCACCGGTTTGCGCTGCTGCGCAACGGGCTCAGCTTCGGTGCCGCCCTGGGTATCTCCTTCATCATGGGGGCCATACTATGAAGCGGAACACCTCGCAGATAAAGAAATGGGTTCCCGCGCTGGCGGTGGGCGCGGTGGTACTTGCCCTCGTGTATCTTACCCCCGCCGCAGAGGAGTCGTTTGCCCGGACGGTGGCCGACTACACGATCGAGCTGGTCACGGTGTTGCCGGCGGTGATGATCCTCATGGGCCTCATGACCGTCTTCATTTCCAACGACATGATCAGTCGACTGCTGGGCGGATCCGCCGGGATCCGCGGCGTGATACTGGCGTTTGTATTGGGCACGTTACCTACGGGTCCACTGTACGTGGCATTTCCCTTTGCCCGGTCTCTGCGGGACAAAGGAGCCAGTGTCATGAACATCACGATCTTTCTTTCGGCGTGGGCCTGTATCAAGCTTCCGCAGGAGCTCGTGGAACTGCGCTTTCTGGGGTGGCAGTTCATGGCGACCCGGTTGCTGCTGACGATTCTGTTTGTCACCGCCATGGGAGCGATTATCGGACGGATTGAGCGGAGGCGCAAACCGGAAGTCACCGGATAGCCTGCACGCAACCGACCGTAGGAAAGACGGCCTCCTGAGGATTTGAGACACCTCTTCTACAATCTCATTTCTTGGCTACGCGACACTCAGCGGCTCGACACGCTTTATGTCCGGACCAGCCGTCTGCTCCGCATCCCACAGATCGACGGCACGCTGCGCGTTCAGCCAAAACTCAGGGGAGTTGCCAAACAGCCTGGATAGCCGCAGCGCCATCTCCGGACTCACCGCTCGACGTTCACGAACCAGTTCATTCACCGATTGGCGGGAAACGCACAACGCGTGGGCCAGTCGAGAGACGGTGAGTCCGAAATCGGGCATGAAATCCTCTCTCAGCATTTCGCCGGGATGAACTGGTCGTGCTGCTCTTGCTTCGATATTTGGAATACTCATCGCCCATATCCTCACTAATGATAGTCTGTGATCTCGACGTCATACGCGTCGCCATCTACGAACCGAAAACACACACGCCATTGATCGTTCACGCGAATCGCGTACTGTCCTGCTCGGTCTTGTCCAAGTGAGTGCAGTTTGTTCCCGGGAGGAACCCTGAGATCCTCCAATCGCGATGCCGCGTTCACGTACTCAAGTCTTCTCCGTGCTCGCCCTATAACATCAGGTGGGAACCGTTTCGACGCTCCCGTGATGTAGATCTCTTGCGTATACC
>JAWOCO010000280.1:0-7813 GCA_046483765.1 Alkalispirochaeta sp.
ACCGGGGAGGGCTGGTAGAGCTCCAGAGCGTCATCGCGGCGCCGTACCGTTAAGAGGGTGTCTCCCGCGCGTACCCGGGCACCCTCTTCCACGAGAATCTCCTCCACGAATCCGGCGGAGGACACCGAATGCTCGATCCTGCTGCGGGGACGCAGGCGGACCGCCACCGAAATGACGTGGGAGCGTTCCTCGATGGTGGTGGTGGACAGAGGAGATCGTTGCTGTGCGTAGTGCAGTCCCGTCGCAAGTATCAACGTCAGCGTGAACGTGATCAGAAAAGCGAAACGGGAGATGCGCGGCGAGTGAACCATGATAACTCCTTAGCTGTGGCCATGACGGTGGCCATGACGGTGGCGGCGTGTGGGACCTGCTCCCGCCGGGGTGTATTCCCGAATGTGCCAAAGATAGTTCCAAGCCGCTCACAACAGCAACCTCGACAATAGCCTCCGTCGTTGCTACCATCTCTCCTATCATGGACATCGTTCTTCCTATTGATCCGTTTCTCGCGGAACTCTTTCCCCACACTATTGACGTTGCCGCGCTGCGCGGGGTGCGTTCCGGCGCCCACGACGATGCGCTGCGGGTGCTGTTGTCGTTCTACTCCCACGGGTCCTCCACTCCCACCGTCTCGGTGGACCGAAAGACGGTTACCGTGCACGTGCCGTCGCTTCCCAAGGTAGAGCACGACGATCCTCGCGTGCAGGAGGCGCTGAGACTCTTGGAGGCGGAGGATCTCGAGGGAGCGCGGCGTGCGGCGGAGGATGTCTTGAAGATCGACCCCTCGGTGGCGCTGCTGCATCGGATCCGGGCCGCCAGTTTCCGCGGCGCGGAGGATAGTAGCGCTGCGGTGGACGCCTACCGCACCGGCCTGTGCTGGAATCCGGAGGACGTGCCGATGCTGGTCTCCGCCGCCCAGGTGCTGCTCATGGATCGCGACGATGTGGGCCGGGCGCAGGTGTTTCTGGAACAGGCGCGGATCGTTGCACCGCGGGAGCCGCAGGTGCTTCTGGGGCAGGCGGTGATCGCCGACTACCAGGATGACTGGGATGGGGCGTTCCGGTTCGGCGTGGAGGTGATGAAGACGGCGGAACCGGACAGTGAGGAACACGCCCAGGGAATGGGTCTGGCCCACGCCACGGCCCGGAAGATCGCGCAGGAGCGCCTGGACTCCCTGGAGGATCTGGTGCGGTCATGGGCGGAGAAGATCGCGCGCAAAGCGGGCCGCCCCATCGTGATCGAGCAGAAAAGTGACCTTCCCGCTCCGGCAATGCTGCATATCGCGGAGCCGCATAACCTGGATACGCACCATATCTACTATCGGGAACCCTCGCTGCACGCCTACCACCTCATCATTAACCAGCTCACGGTGCTGCGCCGCACGATCGAGGCGCGCGCCACCGGAGAATCGATCATGGCCGGTACCACCGAGGCGCAGGTGGGAGATTTCAAGGATGAGTTTGCCGGCTCCATCGCAGATCCCTCCAAGGGTGACGCGTTTCTGGCGCAACTGTTTGCCGCGGTCAACGGACAGATCATTTCCACCCCGGTGGATCTGTTTGTGGAAGCGATCATTCACGATGAGCTGCCGGAGTTCCGGCCGGTGCAATTTCTGGGACTCCGGAACCTGGTGGAAGCGGCGGCACGGTCCACGGCACGCCCCGATGATTCGCCCAACGTGCCAAAACCGATTAAACGCGTCTCCACGGTTCTCAACCTGGTGGTGGCGCATCTGTACCGGGATCTCTACGGCCATGATGTGCCGGCGCAGTTCAAAATCGATGAGCAGGATCGACAGATGGCGGAGCGCTTCTACGGGCGGTTTTTGGAGCTTGCCCGGGAAAGCCGCCCCGGCGCTGAGTGGCAGCTGGTGCGTGAATGGGGCGCCGACCTGGATGTTCTCAAGTACGTTATGCTCCGGCATGACCCCTCGCCGGCGGCGGGCCCGGGCATCCCCCCCGATACGCCGGCGGTGACGATCACCGCGGAGACTGTGGGGGATCCGGACAGGGACACCGAGGTGGGACCACCCGACACCGGCGAGGAGATCTACTATGACCGGGTGATTCCCGCCATGATCGCAGCGTTGGAGTTCTTTGAAGACCTGGATCGGCGGTCGATTACCAAAGTGGCCCAGGAGATCGCTGAGTACGGCATGAAAGGACTCAATCCCGCCAACGATGAGCAGCAGTATCGGCTCACCACGGTCCCGGGGGTGCTGTTTTCCAGTCGGGCCTTGCTATCGTGGCTGTATACCGCGTTTCAGCTGTTGGAGGCCGATGTGGATCCCGGATTCGACTACTCCGCCGAGTATGCCGAGGCGCTGCGGCTGCGGGAGTTGGAACAGGAGTAAGTGTTTGACGGATCGGGAGTGGAGGGCGCATCATTGAAGTAAGGAGAGCCTATGACCACCTCCGAAAAGCAAAAACGCGAGTATGACCTGTTTGGCCCGTGGGTGTTTGAAATTGAGCAGAAGGAGGATATCCCGGAGACGTTTGCGTCTCACGTGGTCCTCACCGATGAGACGGAGCTGGCGTTCAAAATTCCGCGCCGCATTGAGCGACGAAACGCACGCCCCGGAGACGACCTGTATGATTTTCTGGTGACCCTGGACGGGGCTGCGGCCACCGTCTATCGTCGCACCTCCGCCGGCGTTGAGTCGGAGTCGGTTTCCTACGCCCGCATGATTGCCGTGGAGACGCTCCACGATCTCCTGCACGGGGAGCTGGTGCTGATTAGCGATGTGGACACGATTCGGGTGCCGTTTAATACCGTCTCTGAGGATGTGATCGGCCAGGCGGTTGAGATCCTGCGGGGACACCTGCGCGGCGAAAGCCGCAGCGTGCCGACGGCGGCGGTGGATCTGGAGGAGATGATCTATCTCTACCGCGGTCTGGTTCATCGGGAGCAGTCCTATGAACCGGCGGAGCCGGTGGCCTACCAGGGGTCGCGGACGGTGGAAAAGCTGGAGCCCTCGGTTCTGGATCGGCTGTTGGACGTGGTCAAACGGCCCACGTTACGAGCGATGCTGGTGTTAGTCTCCGCGCATGAGTTGATCATCTATCGCGGGGCACCGCCGGTGACGCGTTTCGGCCGCGGTAACTACGGCTACTCCCGGACGATCGTTCCTCGCTCTCGTATCGAGCAGGTGGGGTCGGCTCCGGAGCAGGTGTATGCCGACTGCACACAGCTGCGGATCGCGGTGGGGGGAAGTGAACTGACGTTTCTGGTGGGTCCCGACTTTGACACCGATCAGCTGGCTTCCGCCCTACATGCCTCCTGAGGCATCGGGCAACTCCATAACGAAGGTGGACACCGTATCGTCTCCCACGTAGAGCCGTCCCCCATGCCCGGTTTGTACGATTTCCCGCGCGATACTGAGTCCTAGACCGGTACCGGTGTCATCTCCCTTGGTGGTGAAGAACGGATCAAACACGCGGGATCGGTCTGAAGCGGGTACGCCGCGTCCGCTATCCCGCACCGTGCAGATGAGCCGGCCCCACTGAACCGACGCTTCCACCGTGATCCAGGCCGGTGCCTCGGACTGCTCAGATTGAACCGCATGGACCGCGTTGATCACCAGATTCAACAGTACCTGGCTGATCTCATCACTGCGGCAGTTGACCGTAATCGATTCCGGTACCTCCACCGTAAGCTGGGTTCCCTCCAGGGCGGGGCGGACCAGCGCCACCACCCCATGGACGATTTCCGCAAATGACACCGGGGCCCGGGGATGGGTGCGGGTGAAGCCTCGGGCGTAGGTGAGCAGATTCTGGACCACGCCTTCGATTCGATCCAGACCGTGGTGAATATCGTGGTACAGGTGGTCTCCGTCGGCGCCAGCCCCGGCGTGGGGGGTGACGCGCTGCAGCTCGCGGAAGGCGCTGCGGATAAAGGTGAGGGGATTGTTGATTTCATGTGCCATGCCCGCCGCCAGCTGGCCCACGGTGGCCAGGCGCTCCCGGCGGCGCATGTGCATTTGGAGCTCATCGATACGGGCCTGTTCTGCTTCCAACTGGTGGAGCGCGGTGTCCCGTTCCTGTACCAGCTTCACCCAGGGGGTGATATCACTGATCGTGATGATCGTTCCCGCCCGGCGGTTGGTATGACCGTCCTGTTCGATCGGTTTGATCCACACATCCAGATGCTGCTCTTCGCCGGTGGGAAGGACGCGGGAGGACTGCCGGTTACCTCGGGCATCCAATGGAACGTAGCGCAGGATGGTGGCCAGGGGCTCAACCACGGCAACTCGCCGCCCCACCGCTTCCGGTGAGATCCCCAGATACTCCTCCGCCCGGTGGTTCATATCCCAGATGAGACCGTCGCTGTCCACAGTAATTACCGCCGCGGAGACATCTTCCAGGATCACCTGGTGGTGGACGGGAAACACTCGGAGCAGGTTGTAGCGATGAATCGCCACAAAGAACACCAGTCCCGATAGGGCAAAGGCGATCGGCGTGTAGTCCTTTTCCACTTCCGGGATGATGCGAAAGACGTACAGCAGGTTTACCAGGATCGGGGTCATGGCGCCCACGGTAATCAGTACCGACTGGCGCCGCACCAGGCGTGTTGCCCGGGCGCCGGTAGTGATAAATAGCGTTCCCCCCAACAGGAGCAACGTATACAGATAGACTCCGCTGATCCAGAACGCCGGTCCGTAGGCGGGGCGCATCGTGAGAAACCCCGCTACCAGGGTGAAATTCTCCTGCTCCCAGAAGAGGCGGTGGTACTCGTTGGTCCAGATCACCGCCACCGAGACGGCAGGCACCACCGCGAGCCAGCGGAATACGCGCCAGCGGCTCAGCGAATCGAATCCCGCGTAGGAAACGGCAAACGCCAGCCACGCGAGACCGGAGCCCAGAAAGAACGCGTGGGACGCCTTGGCCCACAGCACGGTGCCGGCAGTACTCTCGGCAACCAACTCCATCGCGTTAGCCCCAAGAAACGCCCCCACCATCGCCAGGTACCAGATCAGGCCCTGCGCCACCGTGCTGCTCCGGTAGGGCCAGACGCTCCGCATGGAAATCAGTAACGCCACAACCCCCACCGGCGCCGCCGCCAGGTACAGGAGGTAGTCAAGCTCAGTCATGAGAAGCACTGAGGCGGGCGGTGAGGATCGTGAGATCGTCGTGGCGATCCATCTCGGGGTCCGACGTCTCCAGCACCTGCATCGCTCCCAGGATGCGTTCCACCTGGGGGATAAACGGGGATGAGCCGTGGGCTTGTACAAAAATTCGCGACAGTACCTCCCATGACAGCGGGGCGTCGGTACCGCGCTCATAGACGCCGTCGGTGCACATCACGAGCCGATCACCAGGCTGCACCGCAACTTCCGTGACCGGGTAGCGCGCCTCGGCGGAGCACCCCAGTGCGGGACTCTCGGTGGGGATCGTTCGCAGCGTGCGCTCGCGGATTACACAGGGAGGCGGATTGCCGCCACCGGCAAACTGGAGGGTTCCCGCTTCCGCATCAAGAAGGGCGGCGGAAAAGGAAATGATCGCCTCCGAGGTAGCCGACAGCCGCTCCAGGAGGCGCCGGTTCAGCTCATTCAGGAATCGGCCCACATCCAGGTCGTCGCCGGTAACTGGGTTCACAGAGTCATCAGAAATAGAGCCATCAGAAACAGAGTCATCAGAAATAGAGTCATCAGAAACAGAGCCATCGGAAACAGAGTCATCAAAAATGGCGTCATCGATAATCGTCTTCACCGTGGTGGCGATAAAAGCGGATTTGACCCCGTGGCCGGCGGCATCGCCTAGGAGAAACAGCACCCGCGTGTCGCTCAGGGGAATGACCTCGTAGTAGTCTCCCGTGACGTAGATTCCCGGGGCGGGACGGTTAGACACCTCGATCTCATAGTGTTGCAAAAGCGGGATGGGGCGCTCAAACAGGCGGTACTGGAACTCGCCGGCCATCTTGAGTTGTGATTCGAGCTCGTACTCGCGACGATTACGGCGCCGTTCACTGCGGACACGGGTAACCATACGGTCCAGTTCCGTCGTGAGGCGCTGCACGTCCCATGGTTTGACGATCAGTCCGTAGATGTCGGAAGAAACCGCCTTGGTAATGTCCTCCATATCGGAGTATGCGGTGAGCAGGACCAGTCCCGTTTCCGGATACTTCCGTGACAGGCGCTGGATCAGCTCACTCCCCTTCATACCGGGCATACGCAAATCGGTAATCACCAGGATCACATCATCCTCAGTCGTTTCCAACAGCTGCAAGCAGGCCTGAGCGGAGTCTACCGTCTGTAAGTTAAGTTCCCGTTGTGCCAGCCACGGGCGCAGATCACGAGACATCGCCCGGAGTACCGGTTGTTCGTCATCTACATATAAAATTGTCTGCGTCACAGCCCCTCCCGACCGCGATGCGGTTCAGTCATGTATCCTCGAATTCTATCGAGAAGTCTATCACGGTGCGCCTGAGGTCGCCGGGGGATGTGCTAAAATCGGGAGATGGATAATACGGCAGATCTGAACTTTTCGCAGCGTACCGTGGTAGTAACGGGGGCGACCCGTGGTATCGGATGGGGAATCGCCGACGCCCTGGCCCGGCGGGGTGCGGGGGTCGTGATTACCGGTCGGGACGGTGCCGTCGCCGCGGAGCGTGCTCAGGAGCTGGCCGACACCCACGGCGGGGAGACGTTAGGAATCGGTCTGGATGTGCGCGACCTGTCCTCGGTGCAACGGGTGTTTCAACAGACCGCGGAGCGTTTTGGTTCCATCGATGTCCTGGTTAATAATGCCGGGGTCGCCAATAGTGTGAGCCTGTCCGACCTGGATGAAACGGCGTGGGATCGAGTGATAGATACCAACCTGAAGGGCGTCTACCGCACCTGCCGAGAGGTGCTGCCCTACATGGCGCGGGGATCCTCGATCGTGAACATCGCCTCCATCTCCGGCTCCATGGTGAACGTCCCCCAGTTTCAGGCCAACTACAACACCTCCAAGGCGGGGGTGATCATGTTTACCAAGTCCTTGGCGGTGGAACTCGCGGAACGGGGTATTCGGGTTAACAGCGTGAGTCCCGGATACACCCTAACCGACATGAACCGCCGAGCGGAGGTGGCGGACCTGGTTTCGATCTGGACCGAGCGAACTCCCATGAAGCGTCTCGCCCAGGTGGAGGAAATAGCCATGCCGGTACTGTTTCTCGCCTCGACGTTGAGCGGCTTCATTACCGGCCATGACCTGGTGGTGGACGGCGGAATCACGATCCTCTGTTGAGCGGATCACCACGCCGGATGTCCGAGCCGAATAACTGCGCCGAAGCGCCGAAGCGCCGAAGCGCTGAAGCGCCGAATTACGGTATTGCAGGCGAGGGCCACAACCGCAGCGGATCACAGAGCTCCGCCGGCAGGTCGTCCAGGGCAAACTGGGGTGTCAGTTTGATGCTATCCGTTGCCCGTTCATAGGTCAGTTCCACTGCGGAGTCGGAGTAGACCTGGGACGAACGGTACACGCCGGGGGCCGCGCGGTAGAACGGGTAGGTGCCGCGGCGCAGACCGGACAGGGGATCACCGGGGAAGTGCAGCAGAAACTCCCAGCGCTCCGCCTCCAGCGGGCGCACCTCCAGCGTGATCTCATGATCGGTAACCTCCCAGACACCGGTATATCCGCGACCTCCGGTGGCGTCCCTCCGGCGGTAGTGCAGGGGAAACCCGGTGAGACGATCCATGGTGGCGCCGTCCGGGGCGATTTCTATTCCATAGAACCACGCCGACTCCCGCAGAACCACCAGCTGCCCCGGTTCCGGAAGGATGTCCACCCAGAATCCGCCGTCTGTAAACCGCCGGAGATAGAGCCCCCGGCGACCG
>JAWOCO010000285.1:0-3839 GCA_046483765.1 Alkalispirochaeta sp.
CCGGAGGAGATCGCCGCCCACGCCGAGGACTACGTGGTCCACGAAACCGATGGGCGCATCCACGGCTGTGGTGCCCTGCACGTCTACCCCAACGGTGAGGCGGAAATCGCGGCTCTGGCGGTGGATACGCGCTATGAGGAGCTGGGCATCGGACGCCGGATTGTGCTGTACCTCATGGAGCGCGCCCGGGAGAAACGGCTGTCCGCGGTGTTTGTGCTGACCACGCGTACCAGTGACTGGTTTGAGAGCATCGGTTTTGTCCGGATCGGTGTGGAGCGCCTGCCCGCGGAAAAGCGCAGCCGCTACGATATGGACCGCAACAGCATCATCCTGCGCTACGATTTCTCCGCCGAGTAACCAACCGCTTCCGGCGATTCTGCTACCACCGCCGCTGTCTACCGCTACCGTTTGCCGAATCGCCGGTCTGTCGGTATATTATGCCCGCAGCCGGGGTATTCACTCGGGCCAATTCATTTTTTCATAACGCACTACGCAGTTTCAGGAGTCGTACGAATGGCTACACACGAATTTCAGACAGAGGTGAACCAACTTCTCAACCTCATTATCCACTCCCTGTACTCCCACAAGGAGATTTTCTTGCGGGAGCTGGTGTCCAATTCCAGTGACGCCTTGGACAAACTCAAGTACCTAACGCTCACCGATGAGCAGTTCAAGTCGCTCCCGTTTGAGCCGCGGATCGATATCGAGTTCTCCGAGGATGGAGATGAGAAGACGTTGACGATCAGCGACAACGGCATCGGAATGAACAACGATGACCTCATGGAGAACCTGGGAACGATCGCCAAGAGCGGAACCAAATCGTTTCTGGGGCAGCTCACCGGCGATGCCAGGAAAGACAGCAATCTCATCGGTCAGTTCGGAGTCGGATTCTATTCCGTGTTCATGGTGGCGGACACCGTAGAAGTGATCAGCCGCAAGGCCGGCGATGATACCGCGTACAAGTGGGTCTCCGACGGCAAGAGCGGATTTGAGATCTCTGAGGCGCAACGGGACACGCAGGGCACCACCGTAATCCTGCATCTCGGTGAAGAGGGTGCGGAATTCGCCTCCCGCTGGCAGATTGAGCAGATCGTTAAGAAGTACTCCAACCATATCGCCTTTCCGATCTGGCTCCACTACGAAAAAACCGAATACGACGACAAAGGCAAGGAAACGGGCAAGACGCCCACCTCGGAGCAGATAAACAGCGCCGGGGCGCTCTGGAAACGGAGCAAGTCGGAGATTACCGACGAAGAGTACAACGAGTTCTACAAGACGATCAGCCACGACACCGAGGATCCGCTCATCTCGCTGCACACCCGGGCCGAGGGGACGATGGAATACACCACGCTCTTCTATGTTCCCAAGAAAGCCCCCTTCGATATGTATCAGGTAGACTATAAGCCCGGCGTCAAATTGTACGTGAAGCGGGTATTCATCACCGACGATGAAAAAGAACTCATGCCCACCTATTTGCGTTTTGTCCGGGGCGTGATCGACTCCGAGGATCTGCCGCTGAACGTAAGCCGTGAGATTCTGCAGCAGAACCGCATCCTGAACAAGATCAAGGATAGCTCCGTCAAGAAACTCCTGAACGAGTTCTCCCGCATCGCCCAGGAAGAACCGGAGAAGTGGGAAACGTTCATTAACGAGTTCAACCGTCCTTTGAAGGAGGGGTTGTACTCCGACTTCGGCAACCGGGATATGCTGATGGAACTGGTCCGCTTCAAGAGCACCAAAGCCGAGGGATGGACGAGCCTGGAGAAGTACAAGGAGAATATGCTCCCCGATCAGAAGGCGATTTACTACATCACCGGTGACAATGAGGCCACGCTGCGCCGCTCTCCGCTACTCGAGGCGTACAAGAAGAAGGATATCGAAGTCCTGATCATGTCCGACGATGTGGACGAGGTGGTGATTCCCACGATCGGCACCTACAAGGAGCTCGAACTCAAGGCAGTGAACCGCTCCGACGCCGGAGAGGATCTGAAGGAAGAAAAAGACAAGGACAAGGACGAGGCGCTGAAGCCGGTGATCGATCGGATGAAAACGGTCCTCGGGGACCGCGTGAAAGACGTGGTCACCTCGGTGCGCCTCGCCGATAGTCCCAGCTGTATGGTGGTGGACGAGAACGACCCCACGATGAAAATGGCACAGATGATGAAGGCCATGGGGCAGGGCGATCTTCCCGACGTGCAGCCGATCCTCGAGATTAATCCCGATCATCCCATCGTGGAGCGGATGAAATCGATGGACGACGACGAGCAGTTTTCCGATGCCGCGTACCTGCTTTTGGACCAGGCGCTCCTGGTGGAAGGGGAGCAACTCAAGGACCCCGCTACCTTTGTGGAGCGGCTGAACCGTGTGATGCAGCGGGCACTCTGAGGCGCGCCGTCACGATGCGCCGGGACTACGCCGTCCGTACTCCGGAACGTGCTCCTCCCCCGGGAGAGCGACCGGCCTTAGGGTTCGGCGTAGCCCCGCCGGCTTGGATCAGTCTGTATAGCCGGCGTTGCCGGCGTTTGTCTCGCGAAACTTGCGGGGACTGATGCCCTCGTATTTGCGGAATACCGTGGAAAAGTAGCTGTCACTCTCAAACCCTACCCGTTTGCCGATATCGTGGATGCGGCTCTTGGGCTCACGCAGGAGGAGTTCCTTGGCGCGATCCACGCGACGCTGGTTAATATACTCCGTGGGACGGCGGCTGGTAATCGAGCGGAAGAGTTCGCAGAAGTACTGCGGCGTCACTCCCACGCTTCCCGCCAGGTCGTCCAGACTCAAGGGACGGTGCATCTCCGCCTCTATCAGATCCAGGGCCGGTTTCAGGCGCGTTACGTCGGTCTCACGGCTCTCTTCTCCCGGGTGCTGGATGTGCTTTAAAAAATCCAACAGTAACTGATAGATAATTGCGGACCCATCGATGCCCCGCAGCGGATAGTCGCTCTGGAGAATGCTCAGCGCTTTGCGGACGCGGGAGGCGGTGATCGTGCTGTCGGAAATCCCGTAGACTCCGGTGCGATTCATATCCAGGTAGTGGAGCATACTGGGAATGTGGTGGCCGCTGAAGCTTATCCAATGGACGTACCACGGCTCCTCCACAGAGTGGTAGGTGTGCTCTTCATCGGGATATAGCAGCAGGCCCTGGTTTGTCCCGGCTTCCGCCTGAACCCCAGGGGCCTCCAGTATCCCGCGTCCCCGAATCGTTTGGATCCACTGATAGACGGGGAAGCCGAAGGGGCGCTCAATCGGGTACTGGTAAAAGTCGCATCCCGCACCGATGAGCTGAAAGGGCAGTTCATTTTCCACTTCGGTAGGAGTCGACAGGACGAACTGACCGTCCCGCCGGCCCTCGTCATGCTGGTTTTTCACCGGCGATCCCCCTGCATAGGAAAAAGGTACTACTTTTCTTAATATTGTGAAAGTATCCCTCACTTAACCTCAGCCCTGCCGGCAGTGTTTTTGCATGGGGGACGCAAATATGCAAAAAAAACGTGCATATGCGCGTTTTTTTCTGCATATTTGCGCCCAAATTGCAACCAGACGGTGCTGATCTTAATTGTGAGAAAATTCGGGGAATATCTTAAGATTGACCGCTTTCACTTCCCATCTGAAAATAATGCACCAACAATCAAGGAGGATTGATATATGCGAAGGATTATTTCGCTCGTAATCGTCGTCGCCCTGCTGGCGCCGATGGTGTTTGCTGGAGGACAAGGGGAAGACACCGGATCTGAAGAACGGGAGCTGGTGATTAACTCCAACCTTTCCGATCCGGCTCCGAAGGCCGCGTTTGAAACGCTGGTGAACCGTTTTCGGGAGGAGTATCCCGATATCGATGT
>JAWOCO010000381.1:0-26656 GCA_046483765.1 Alkalispirochaeta sp.
GCCGTCGGGACCGACGTACACCCGCCGCTCGTCGGACTCGTAGCGCACCCGTTCCACGGCACCGGTACTATGCTCCACGGCGACCACCCGCCGCAGGCCACCGGGTTCGCGCGCTATCGCGGTCCAGCTTCCATCGGCGCGGAGAATGCGGGACAAGAGACCGCCCTCGTACTCGAGGGTCAGGCTCCCCCGGGGACCGGCAACGCGCCGGATTACTCCCTGATCCAGATCCACGGTGGTGGGATCCAGCGTGGGTATATCGATCTCACAGGCAGATCCGTGCCAGGCAAAGGTGGCGCGGGTTTCCCCGTGTTCGTCCCGAATCGCGGTGAGTCGTCCCTGAGAATCGCGTTCAAAGATCAGCGCGTGGCCGGCACCGTCTTCGATGCGTACCAGCTGACCGGTGTTGGAGAAGAGGCGACGCGTTCCGGATGGTTCTTGGATCGCGTAGCCCGAGGGCTCGGTACCCGAAAGCGTATGCCACGGCAGGGCGTAGGTCGTGAGCGCCCCCTCCTGGTTCTGAGAGAAAAAGCTGTGCAGAGCACCGCGATCACCGAAGTACGCCACGGCGCCGGAGCCGATCTCAAAGTTTCCGGCTGCAGCACCCGGCGGGAGATACGTCGCCTGTGCGCTACGCTCACCTTCGTAGCGGGCGCGGTGCCGCGTGAAACGCTCCTCTTCTTCCGTGAGGGTCGATTGTGCGTGTTCCACTACGGAGCGCCCGGCTTCCCAGGCGTGCAGGAACTCCAGGCTCCCGGCGAACCGGGCGCGTTCCTGCTCATGGAGGGCGGTCAGTTGTTCAATGTGGCGCAGCGCGGCGCTCACCACGGGCTTCATTACCGGATCCTCGGCGGCGCGCTCGAGAAGCTCAGTCAGCGATTCGTGCAGTTCGGAATACGTCTCCGCCGCAGCGCTCCAGTGGGCCAAGAGGATCGCCAACTGGTCCGATGCATGCGAAACGACAGGGGCGCTGCCGAACGTATCGGAATATGCGGTGGACAGTACGGAACGAGCCTCAGCGAGATCGGTGCGAAAATCGTCCAATACCGGCTGCATTGGCGGCAGGGGCCGCACTCCCGGCACCACTCGTTGTGCCGGCTCCCACCACCATCCCGGGCCGAACGCGGAGCGCTCTGAACGTGCCCCGTCATAGCGCAACGTCAAATCCACAGAGATCTCCCAATGGTCAATCACCGGTAGCGGTACCTCGAAGGTAAAGTGGCCGTCACTGATGCGCACCGGGTCGCCTACTTCCCGGGCGGACTCCCGGGCAAACCGCTCCCGGAGGGTTTGCTGGCGTTCGTTGAGTAGATGCCTCACACCGGAGTAGGTCTGATCGCCGCTGTGGAGAAACGACTGGGTTGAAGCGTGCATCGTGGTGGCCACCCCCTGCGCCCCGGTGAAGGCGTCTTCGGACCGCTGATAGTCGGCCGCTAGGGATGCCGCCGCCATGTCGCTGTCGAATTGGCGACACACGGTGCGCGTGGCCTCGATCTCCTGAAGGATCTCCTCGGTAGCTGCCGTCACCGCCTCCCGCTCCGCTTCCAGCTGAGAATCCTCCCCATCGGAACTGTCGTCGTCATCGCCGGAGCCACCTGAGTCCCCTGAATCCTCAGCGTCCCCGGAATCGCCGGAATCGCCGTAGTCGCCGTCACCGTCTGAATCTCCGTCATCGCCGGGATCGCCATCACCGCCGGAGTCACCCTCATCCTCCCCGGATCCCGGTGCCAGCGGCGCCTCACCGCCTCCGGTGGTGTTCATCACGAGGATCATGTGAGCGGAGCGTGGGGCTTCGCGGTCATGTGTACGAGCGTCTTCGAGTTCGACGCGGGAGCCGGCGAGTTGTGGGCTTCCCGGAACCGTCGAAAAACTTCGGCACGGGAGGAGCATCAGGATGATGGCGACTATCCACACCACGGATCTGGCATTTCGGAACCATGAGTTGCGTTTCACGAGACAATCCTTCTGGAACGGTGGGAATCACTCTGAATCAGTACCGGTGGTACCAGAGCTGATACAGAAATCCGCGTCGGTGCTCGTGATCGGGCGCCCAGCCCAGAGCCTGAAACTCGGGGCTCAGCCGGGTAGGCGATGCATTACTGCAGTAATCGCTGCGGTGTCCGGTTGGAACACCGTGAAGATCTACGTCGGTCAAGTACACCAGCATCTGGTCCAGAGCCGGCGTGCTCATACCGGATGATTCGAGGCCCAGCGCCGACCTTCCGCTCGCCAGGGAAATCCAACTCGATCCTGGAGCGCCCACGCTAACCGCCTGATCGAGGAGGTCGGCCTTTAACTCCTGCTGTGTACCGGCAGACTGGATCTGTTCAACCCCGGCGGTGGCGATCGTCTCCACCAGGGTGGGAAGGGTCTGTAACTCGTGGGGGGTGAGCGCGACTCCCGCCCCCGGCGGTTCGCTTTGAACCGACTCAGCCACGTGAACCGCGAACTGTTCCGCGCTCTGCAGCGCCTCGTCGGTGAGGGCGGTTCGATAGTCCAGACCCTCCGGTGGCACCTCCCCGGCAACGGTTACCGTGTGCAGCTCGAAGACCGTGTGTAGATCGAGGCCACTGAAGCCGGCGATCCATTCGCAGCCGGCGGTCCAGGACCCGTCCGCCACGAGAACGTGCGCCTGGGGCGGTTTCTCCCGGGTAGAGAGGGCGGCGGCGGTGGCCGTGGAGGTCAGCGTCTGTTCCGGAGCGTCGCTGCGCAGTCCAAAGCCGGTCCAGTCCCGTCCGTGCCCGGTGAGCAGCAGCGCCTCCCGGGGGGCGGGGAAGTGGTGGGACATACGTCCCAGCACGGTGCGCAGGCCCTCGGTGGTTGTAAGATCACAACCCAGGAGCTCCGCGTCGGTGATCGTCCGCACGGTGTCCCGGTCCACGAAGGCGAACGTACCGTCGGCGATCTGCGAATCACGGACGACGATCCGGTGAACCGAACCTTCGGGAAGGTCGGCTTCCGCGAATTCCTGGATATCAGCGGCAAGAAGCTCCTTCTCGTGGTTGCGGTCGAACATCAACAGAATCAGCCGCCATTCGCGCACATTCAGGGTGGCAGAGTCACTGGAAGGGTGTTCCGCCTCGGGAGACACGGGGCACCCGATAGCGGACCATGCCAGGCAGAGAACAACTACCGTGGGGATGATCGGGCAGCGCGGCGACATCACTGCGTCTCCTCCACCGGGTATCCGTACTCAATCACTCCCTCTGCGGGACCGCTGCTGAAGTGAAAGTCGAAAAAGGTGATCTCCATGAGTGTCAGTCCCTGCAGGGGAATGACCGCCAGCGGACAATCGAACGTTACCGTCTGAACTGTCCGCGCCCGTGCGCCTACCGGCTCGGCCACCGTAAGCTCTACGGGATATGTCGGGGGGGACTCCTCGGCGGCGGTCACGGGTGCGCGGAGGGTTGCGCTGGCGGCGTCGGCGGCTGCAGCCGCGGTGTGAGCACCAGCTCGGGCGTACGCTGAGATGCGGTATCGCTCAAGCTGCGCCGCGCCGGTGTTGAACACCGGCACCTCCAGAGTATACCGCTCGGGGATCAGCTCGCATCGAGTGAGGGCCAGTTCCCCCAGCGTAACCGGGGGTGTGGTTGGAGGCTCGGTACACGCCGCCACCCCCAGGAGCACCACACCGATCGCACTCCCCAGGATACGGCCCCGAATAACTCGTCCGGCGTGCGCGGCCTGACCGGCCGTTCCGGTTCTGGCTCCCGTGCTTGGGTTCGCGGCCTGACAGGCCTGCCTGGTCTGCTCGGCCTGAGGGGCCTTCCTCGCCGTGGCGCCGCGACCTGCCTGCCTGGCTTTTTCGGCCTGATAGGACTTCCCCGCGTTCCCGACCCGTAGCGCCTTCATGGGACAGTGCCCTCCGGCAGGGGCGCGCTTCCGGAGACAAGTTCCTGCAGGAGCCGAGTTCGCGGGTCATCTGGAGCCGCCGCCTCCAGTCTATTGGCAATATCCGCCACCGCGCGCCAGGCGGACGCTTCGACGTAGGTAATCGCCTGCGCCACCAGCCCCGTAATCGAGTGCAGCTGAACGCGGATAAACTGCGTGCGGGACTGAATTTCTACGGAAGATCGGTGGGGCTCATGGGCCGGCGCCGTCACCGAGAGCGGATGCTGTCCCGGGGCAACCGCGTCGACCCGGAAACGCCCCAAGCTATCGCTCACCGCCTGGTGGCGGGCGATTTGGATCAGAGCCCCCGGAATCGGCTGCCCCACATCATCGTAGATCGCCCCGGCGATCTGGGTGCGGCTGAACTCGGTGGACTGTTGCGTCTTACACCCGACAGCGAGCGCCACTATTGCCAGGAGCATCGCCGCCGTCGGGATCCACCGCGGGGACGCGCCGTCGGGGGGAGCCGCGGAGGTCATGGCGAGAGCTCCAAATGAAGCACATCGTGGTCCCGCACCCACTGGTAGGTGACACCATCGTGGAATCGCACTGATCCGGTGCCACCGTTCAAGATATCGAGAATGGGGCTGTCCCCGAGGGACTCCGAGTCGACCTTTTCGGACCGATCAGTTTCGCTGCCGCGCAGTAGTTGAGCCAAGGCTGCTTCCGCCTGGCTGTCAGTGACGCTCACCGCGGACCCGGTGTCTGTGTCGGGCTCATTTCGAAGCGTGGCTTCTATGGTCCACTCGTCTCCCGGACCGGCGGTGAGCGAAAAATCCATAACGCGCGTCTGAGAGTGGGCACTGAGGTATGCGAGAATCCGGGCCGCCTGGGATGCGTCACTCCGCCAGCGGAGGACCCAGGTGGAACGCCCGGACTCCACCGACCGCGTCCACTGGGTCAGGGATTCCGCGGCGGGAAGATCCAGCGGCACGGGGCGATCGCTGAGAGGGCGGAGATCTTCGGCTGATATCCCCGTTGGGTCGGAACTCGGCGACCGGGCGACCGGTTCCGCGTCGGCGGTGAGGCGAACGTACGCGGATCCAAGTAGAACGAGCATCGCCACCGCCACCGGTACGATCCACAGCAGATTGGTTTGTTTCATCGTGTTCCCTCCAGAGAGATTGTGGTGTGAGTATCTTGGTGAGCCACCGATACGCTGAGTTCGGGGTACGCCTCAGTAAGCGGCGCTGCGTCGAAGCGCCGAGTTCTGGTCTCCAGTTGCCAGCGGTAGCGCCGGCTGTCCTGCGAGAAGGATTTCACCTGCAGATCAGGTATCAAGGTGCCCACAGTCCGCAGCACCTCCATAGGTGACGGCACGTCGGGGGTGGAGCGGGGGGCGCCGGGTATCCCTTCCAGCTGGGCCGCGGGAGAGCCGGCCGGCGTCCGGGGCAGTGCACGCTCCGGAACGATTTGGATAGTTAGGGCTGCCACCGATAGCAGGACGGTGGCCACCAGTGCTCGTTGTTCGTGGGTGGTGCGGCCGTCGGCGCGGGCACTACTCAGTGCCCGGCGAGGAAATCGAAGCGTCCCCGCGCATTGAGGCTCCGGCTCCGCGTCTCCGTTCATCGCCGACCAGCACGCCACCAGGCGACGCCGGTCAAACTGATAGTAGTCGTACCCCCGAGGGGTGCCGAAGCGGTACAGCGCCACCCCGGCCCCCAGCGACCGTCGGACGCGGGCGCTTTTGGAGATCGCCAACGCCGGCACCGGCCGGGAAGCGGCGGACTGCGACAGCGCCGGTGGGGTCACCAGCACGGCCCCAAGTGACCGGAGGCGGGTGATGCGGCATCCCCCGAGGTCAAACGGATATCCCCGTGTCACGGTGCGGCGTAGCGCCACCCGGGAGAACAGCGTTCCGCGCGGCACGGGAAGGACCATCGTCTCCGACAGTGCGCGCCACTCGATCGATTCGCCGTTGATGCGCTTCATTACTCACCGCCCTCTACGCCGCGCCCCTGGTCCTCTACGCCGCGCCCCTGGTCCTCTACGCCGCGGCTCTGGTCCTCCACGCCGCACACTTGGTCCTCCACGTAAAAGTTCAGTGAGGGGAAGCGCGGTTCCAGGCGCGCCACGATTTCCTGGGGCCCATAGCCCTCCTCCGTGAGGCGAAGAATCGCCGCCGCCGCGACCGCCCGGTCCGTCTGCACCTCCAGCCGGTGGCCCGCCACCGCTCCCTGGCGCACGACCGCGGCTACCGTTTCCCCCAGCGGGATCGCCACCAGGGAGGCGATAGACAGCACCAGCAGCGCCTCCAGCATGATCCATCCCGGGAGCGCGGTGCGGCCGGTCATCGGGAGTCCTCCCGGGAATAGGAGAGTGAAAACAGTTCCTGCTCCGCCGTGGGGCCCCGGTATTCGTAGTGCTTACCCCAAGGGTCTTGGGGAATCTCTCCCGTCAGGTAGGGACCATGCCATGTGTGGGGTACCGGTGACAGAGTAGGCGGCGTCCGCAGTGCCTCCAGCCCTTGCGCGGTGGTGGGGTATCGTCCGGTATCGATGGCATAACTCTCCAGTGCCAGCCGAAAAACTCCGATCTGTTGGCGCGCTGCCAGGTGGCGGGCGCGGTCGATCTGCTCGCTGCCCACAAACCCCACCGTGCCGGAGAGCAGGAACACGATCGCCATAGCCACCATCACCTCAGCCAGGGTCCAGCCGGGAAGTCCGCGCGGTGGTCGATGATAGCTGCTCACGGCGTGAGTCCCTGCACGTACGACATCAACGCGGGACGCACGATCCGTCCCACGACCCACGCTACCACCGCTCCGGCGCCCACGATCCCCACCGGCTGGGCGATGCGCAGCCGGAGCCTGAGGGTGCGCTCCAAGGTCTCCTGGCTTTGCTCCAGCTGGTGGTCCAGCAGGGTCGACAGATGGTGCTCGCAGGTGGCCTCCGTCACGAGATCGGCATAGTCCGCGGGACACCCGACGCTGTGCAACAGAGATCCAGGATCGCTCCCCCGGGCGATGCCCTGCGCGATACCGTGTACGACCTCCCTGGGCGGGGTCTGCGGGGCAGTCCCGGAAGGTATCACCAGCGCGGTGGTCAGTTGGGCCCCCTCATCCAGGCGGGAGCGGACCTCACACCAGTAGTACAACCAAGAGAGCTCCCGCTGCCGCCGGTGCAGATACCGCAGCCAGAACGGCGCCGCTGCGGCGCACGTTGCCGCCAGCACCACGCCGTCACGCAGCAGGATGGGCGCAAGCGGCGGCAGCGTGTGGGAGAAGTGGGAGCGGAGGATTGCCCCCACCACCACCGCCCACACCGCGATCACCAGCGGATAGATACCCGCCTCCGCCGCCCCCTGCAGGACCAGGGTTCGTCGGCGGCGCCGGAACGCCCCGGCCCTGTACTCACCCATGCTGTCCTCCGCGCCAGGGCGCTGGGTACAGCTGCGTCCGCAACTCCCGCTGTTCGCCGATGAGTTGCTGGCACACCACTAGCTCGGTATGCGCTTCCAGCAGGTCTCGTGGAACGCCGAGCTGCACCATGCGATCCCGGACGGTTGGCAGAGAACCGGCATGAACACTGCTGACGATCTGGTGACCGGTGAGTAGTGCCTCCGCCAGTTGCGCGCCGTGGCCGCCGGTACGCGTTTCCCCCAGAACGATCAGATCCGGATCCTGCCGCATCGCCGCGGCGATCAGTTCGGCTCCGATCGCGTGGTCCCGTTCGATCTGAACGATTCGCGGAAGCCGGTATTCCACCGGATCCTCCAGGGTGACGATTTTGCGACCGGTGTCGGAGAGGGCGGCGAGAAACGAGGCGATGCCGGTGGTCTTGCCGCTGCCGGTGGGACCGGCAAAGAGTACCAGTCCCCTCCCGCGACGGAGCGCGCAAAAGATCGTGCGCATCGCCTCCGGGGTGTACCCGAGGGCCGGCGGGAACGGAACGGTCCGCGCCAGAATCCGTATGGCAACCACCCGCCGGCTCTCGTGACGATCGGTAGCCGTGCCCACCACCGCCGCCCGGAAGCGGTGGTGCGGAAACCACGGCGCCCGAAGCATTCCGTTTTGCGGCGCGGTCCGGTCCAATAGATCCATGCCGGAGAGCGCCATAATCCGTCGCGTCACCCGCGTGGCCACGGGGGTGGGAAGGGTGCGGAGGGGGAGCAGCGTACCGTTTACACGAAGTGTCACCGTCCAGGAGAGGCGATCAGTGGGCCAGAGTGAGATGTCGCTCGCATCCTGACCCACCGCAACCGCGAGAATCCCCCGGAGCAGATCGTCCTCGGGACTCAAGTTCCGAAGCCGATCGCTATCTACCGCATCGCGTTGGGGCGTGCCCGGGCCGAGGTTCGCGTTCACGCTGCTTCCCGTGGCCACCTGAGCCACGGCATCCTGCGGCCGCACTGGATGAAATACCAGTCCTTTACCGTGAACCGCGCGCAGCAGGCGGCGCACTTCCGTGGTGACTGGGCGCCAATTTACCAGATGGACGTCGTGGTCCGTTTCCCGGAGAAAGGCCACTCCCGTGGCCTGGGAGAAATCGCTGCGGTATACCGGGGCGGTCAGCAGGTCATTCATCGAATCCCCCGTGCACGAGCTCCCGCAACCGTTGGATCTGGTGCTGCCGGTGAATCTCCCCGGAAGGCAACGGCTCGGGAAAGGCGGAAAGGTAGAGGACCAGTTCGTTCTCCTCGGAATGGCGGTCGTGGCGATTGAGTAGGTGTCGCAGCAGGGGAATTCGTCCCAGTAGCGGGAAGCGGTGTTCCGAGTGGTTGTCCTCCTGCTGGAGCAGCCCTCCGATTACGACCGGCTCCCCCGGGTGTACGCGCACCGTGCTTTCCACCACGCGCTGTGAGGTGGGAGGAGGATTCCCGTTTCGGCTGACGTCGGCGCCCTGTCGGGAGAGCTCCACCCGCACGTCCACCGTGATCGATCGATCATCATGGAGGGTGCCGGTCACTTCCACCTCGAGGCCACTGTTAATTTCCCGAACCACCGATCGCCAGGAGGCCTCATCTTCCTCACCGAGCACATCGCGGTAGCGGAAGGTGCTGCTGTTCTCGAGTCGGGCGGTCTCCCGGTGGAGGGCCTTCAAGCTCGTGTCCAGGACGAGACGGGCCCGGTTGGAGGTGAGCTCGTCACTAATCGCCACCGCCGCCTGGTATCCCAGCCGGGAGATAATATCGAATTGAAGCTGCAGCAGCCCGTTGAATGCGCCGGAACCGGTGATCGGTGCCTGGTGGAGTGCCACCGTCGGGGTGTGTTCAGCAGAGAGGTCGATCCCGTGCTGCACCGCGTGCCCCACCTGGTACTGGATGATACACAGGTCGAAGCGCAACTGCCGGCGGGGCCGATCCACGTCCTTCAGGTAGCGCTGAACTGCCAGGTGAGTGGCAGGGGGTCCCTCCAGCGAAACTGCGGTGCCGTCTGCGGTGATCGCTGCGCGGCTTTCCGTGAAATGGGCGGAAACAAACTCGAGCACCGTCGCCGGGTCGGCGAAGCGGCACCGATACCGGTGGCGTGCAATCGCGGTGTCCCATCGGTGGGCAGCAGCCTCCAACTCCTCCAGGGCGTCCTGCGGCACCCACCCGAGAATAATTTCACCTCCCGCCGCAACCTCTAACTCAGCCCGATCGAACGCGACTGTCAGCGCCTCGACGATCGTCGTGGCAGCGGTGGCTCTTGGGCGGTATTCGAAAAAGCGCAGCTTATCCCGGGATGCCTCGAGCAGACGGGCAAGCTCCCGCGCGCTCTGGAGGGAGGCCTCCATGCCGGAGATCAGGAGCCCCCGCTCCACCTCTCCGGCGATGGCCAGGTCGGGCACTCGCGTGACCGCGGCGGTAAGTGCCTCATGGTGTTCCGGCTCCACCGGGAGAAAGGCGGTATGAAAGAAGCGCTGCAGACCGTCCGAATCGTAGCTGTCGGTGGCGAAGAGCGTGTCATCCTGGTGGTATAGCCGTATACCGAGGGCCGCAGCGATGCGCTGGAGCAGGTCCCCCAGCTCCGTTGCCTCCAGCTCAACTGACGGTACCACTGATGACAGGTCACCGACGATAACTAGCGAGTGGCCGAGGTGATCTGCCACCTCCCGCAGCACGGCGCGCCGCGATGCTCCTGCGGCGGTGAGCTGCAGGCGATCGGCACGCGCCTCATCTGCCGCTATCGTGATCCGTCCCGGCGCGCCGGCAGGCGGCACGGGAACCGTTTCGCCGGAATCCACCAGCCGATAGACTCCCTGTGCTTCCCGGAGCTCCAACTCCACCGCCTGCGCCAGCCGTTGCAGCAGCTCTTGCGGTGAATCCCCCTCGAGCGTAATCTCCACCGCTCGTTCTCGCCCGGCAGACACGTTAACAAACATCCCTCCCTTCCGGGCGATACGACCCACCACCGTGGCCAGTGAGGCGCCCCGACTTTCCGCGATCCATCGGCCCGCGCCATCTTGGTGAACGCGGACACGACTCAGGTGCCATACACCATGGCGGTCGTCCACGAACAGGCCCGCCGCCGAGGCGATCTCCCGGACAGTCTGCTCGGGAGAGGAGTCATGCAGCACCAGTGAGACCGAACCGGTGACGGTGGCGTCGGGAACGATCGACACTCCCGTCCGTTCGGCAAACGCCAGGAGTACTTGATCCACCGGCTGGTTTCGCACGCTGAACGTTGCCACCTGGGCCGCCACCGGCGGGATGCAGGTTGCGGCCAGAATCGTGTACAGCCACGCTGCGCGGCGGGGCACCGGCCGCGGCACCTGTGAGGTTTGTGGCCCGGTGAGCCGTGCTGCTGCGCGCCGGGCTGCCATCGGGCCGATCATAGCCATGCCGTCCCCACCACCAGATGGGCGATAAGTAGGCCCGGGTAGAGCGGCACGCCTGGATAGCGCGGCAGGCCCGGGCGGTGTGGTTCGCCGGGGTGCCGTGCTACGGTTGGGTACAGCCACACCTCCGGGTAGCGCTGCGCCGGTGGATGAGACCGGCAGCAGACAACCGCCGCCGCCGTGGTGAGACAGGCGATGCCCAGCGCCAGCAGTCCTGCTACGGTGCCATGACGGAAGACGATCGCCACCGCCGCCGGAGGGTCGGCCGGCCCCAGGGCGCCGGAATAGTGCAGCCAGATCCACGGTACGCCGGTGAGTACGGGCGCCAGTGCCGCCGTCGGCGTCGTACCGGAATCCAGGGAAGTGGCTACCACCGCCGCCACGGTTATCGTGCTAATACAGCCGCGACGTCCGTCCTGCCACGCCGCGTACGCCAAGAACCACGTAAACACAGTTTTCGCTCCTGCTTTTACATACGAGGCGCTGAGTTACGGTGCTTGTCCGCGAAGGTGAAAAATCTGCTATTCTGTGGATCTATGGTTCGAAACGCGGCGCTTCTGACAGATCTGTACGAATTAACGATGATGCAGGGCTATTTTCGCTATGGCATGCACCACCACGCGGTCTTCGATATGTTCTTTCGGCGACAGCCGTTTGACGGGGGCTTTTCCGTCTTCGCCGGTCTGGATGTGCTGCTGGAGACGCTGCAGGAGATGCGCTTCAGCGGTGAAGACATCGAGTACCTGCGCGGGTTGGGGCTCTTTGACGAAGAGTTTCTCGCGTATCTACGCGAGTTTCGATTTTCCGGGGAGCTCTGGTCGGTGCCGGAGGGTACGTTAGTCTTTCCCCAGGAACCGCTCATTCGGGTGCACACGACGATTCTTGAGGCTCAGCTCATCGAGAGCCTGCTGCTGAATACGATCAACTTCCAGACGCTGGTCGCCACGAAGACCGCCCGGATCTATTTGGCTGCTGAAGGCGGTTCCATCGCTGAGTTCGGATTGCGCCGCGCCCAGGGCGTCGATGGTGCTTTGAGCGCCTCCCGGGCAGCCTTTATTGGGGGTGCATCCTCTACCAGCAACACCCTGGCCGGAAAACGCTATGGCATTCCGGTAACCGGGACGATGGCGCATAGCTGGGTAATGGCCTTCGGCAGTGAGCTGGAGTCCTTCGAGCGGTACGCCGAGCTCTATCCGGACAAGGCGATTCTTCTGATCGACACTTTTGAGACACTGGGTAGCGGAATCGAACATGCGGTGGCCGTGGGGAAGAAGCTGCAACGCAACGGTAAGCGCGTGGGGGTGCGGCTCGATAGCGGTGATATTCAGTACCTCAGTAAACAGGTTCGCCGGCGGCTGGACGCGGAGGGGCTTACCGATGCCGTGATCGCCGTCTCCAATGAGCTCGACGAACAGATTATCCACCAGCTGGTCTCCGCACATAGCCCTATAGACCTCTGGGGGGTGGGAACGCAGTTGGTCACCGGCGGTGGTGACCCGGCGCTCACGGGGGTGTACAAGCTGGCCGCCAAGGAACGGCCGGACGGATCGTTTTTGCCCACAATGAAAGTCAGCGACAACCCCGAGAAGAGTACCAACCCCGGCGTCAAGCAGGTATGGAGGTACTACGGCAAAGGGGACTATCCCATCGCGGACCTGATCACTCTCGACGGTGATCCTCCTCCCGGGGGGAGTGATACATCGTCCGGTGATCGGCCCCCTATCCGGTTTTATCACCCCTCCGGGGACTATCGCATGTTCACCCTGGACACCTGGACTCGCTGTGAGCCGCTGCTGCAGAAACAGATGGAATCGGGACGAATCATCGGCGCGCGCCCAACGTTGAATGAGATCCGCAGCCGGACGTTGCACAACCTGACCTGTCTGGATGAGACCTACACCCGAATCATTAACCCCCACATCTACAAGGTATCGGTGAGCAAACCTCTGCGGAATCTGAAGCGAGAGTTTCTGGCGCGCCACTTGGCAGATGAGGAAAACGGAGAGTAGGGCGATGTCACATCTGCCGCAACGGTGGCTCGGGATCATTCTGCGCAGCGTGCGCGTGCACTATCCCGATGCCCGTCTGGTGGCGTGGGGGGCGATGGTAGACGACGGACCGGACTCCGCCGGTCCCGGGGATCGGCTGGAACTGGTGATTCTCGACCCCCCTGATCCGAATCCCGCGGTGCTCAGCCGGATTCGCAGTGATCTGGAGGCCTCAGACCTCCCGGTAGAAGCCGACCTGCGACCGCTTACCGATTTGACGATGACCGAGCAGGAGGAAGTTCTCCAGCGCGGGGAACAGTTCGGCGGCTGAGGGCGTATACGTATTCACGAAACGTGAAGCCCGGATTCACGTTTTGTCCGCGAAAGGGTGCCGATCAGCGGTGATCAGGCCCATTCATCACCAAAAATCTCCCATTCTCCACTTGGCACAGTTCTTGAATGGTGAGTGTCTAGTCGAGACGCGCTCGGGGCGTTATGGATTCCTCTTTGGCCCGGGGCAACCCGGGCCTCTTTAGTCTATAGTAAGGGTGGGCCGGGAACCCGGGGGGCACGGGAACTGTGAGTGGTATCGCCTGGCGCCGCCTCGTCGCGCGCGCCGCCGAAACGGATAGTATCTCTGAACGCATCCGCCTGTGGCTCGAGGCGATCGATCAGCCACCGCTCATCTCCGGTGACGATCCGTTCACCGCCTTCTCGCCGCCGGAGTCCTCCGGTATCGTTGATTCCGGCGGCGTTCCCGCAGCCCAAGTGTACGCCCTCGGCGTACTCGGATATGCCCTCTTGACCGGAGCCGTTCCGTGGCAGGAGGCCTCCGGAGCTGACCTTCGACATAAGATACTCACGGCACGTCTTCCGGCGATCTCCCATTCTGACGCCTCACCGGTGTTCCTGGGGCGGATCAATCGCATTATTGGCCACGCCACCGAGAAGGATCCCGCGGCACGCTTCTCCACTCCCGCGTTGCTCAAGACCGAGCTCATCAGCGCTGTCCCCACCCAGCACATGGGCTCGCACGGTACGAAATATGTACCGCGTATCCACCAGGAGGCGTATCGACGAATCGAGCGGTGGTTACAGCGGGCGCGCGGGGGGGCAGCCTCCGTTCTGACGGTGGTGGGAGCTTCCGGAATTGGAAAGACGTACCTCTGGGAGACGGTGCACGATACCCACGCCGCCGGTGATGAGCACTGGCTCTACGTGAAGGCCGGGCAGGCGATCCAGCGACCGTACGAAACGGTTGTGCAACTCCTGGAGCGCAATTCGGACGCCATTGGTGAGCTGCTGCACGATGACCGTATCTCTCAGTCGGTGAAGGCGTTCGTCAAGGCGATTGCCCCGCATCTCGTATCGATGGATATTGCCGCTGACGCGTCGGAGGTTCGTAATCCCGCGGGGGAGCTGGCGCGCGTGATCGGGCGGATCCGCGGAGCATCTCGTCTGCTGGTGGTATGCTTTGACGACTTCCAGTGGATCGATAGCTACAGCCGGCAGGTGTGTGAAGAACTGGCGCGGGGTCCGGAACCGGTGGCGCTGGTGACGCTGAGTCGCGAAGCGGTGGATCTCAACGAACCGCAGGATCGTGTGTATCTGAATCCGCTGAACCGGGAGGAGGCGCTTGAGTTTGCCCAGTCGCTGGAGCCAATCACCGGATTCATTACTCCAAAAATGTTTAACGATGCCTTCAGGATATCCGGGGGAAATCCGATGGGCCTCCATGCCGTTCTCCGAGACGGAACCCGGCTGAGTTCCACGGACTCCCGGGACGTGCTCACGGCAGTGGCGTCTGAACGTGTTTCCGGGGTATCGGCGGGATGTCGTTCGCTGGTGCTGCTCATGGCGCTGGTGGGTACTCCCACTTCGGTGTCGATGATCCTGCGCACCGAAGAGTTCCCGGAGGACGACCTGGAATCCTTCTTCGCGGAGGGGGAGGAGGCGTTGCTGTTGCGGCGTAGCCGTCTCCACAATTCCGTCCGATTCGTGCACGACTCGATCGAGGCCGCCGCCCGTTGGGAGGCTGAGCGAGTTCCCCAATCTCGACGGCAGGCGGTGCGGGCGCTAATTGCCGACGCGCGACGCGGGAATGACCGTTCGGCGTACCGGGCGATCGGATTGCTTGCGGCCCTCGGCAGCAAGGATATCTCACAGGAGGACATGAACTGGGTCACCGTCGCCGCCGCACGACGGGCAGTCCTGAGCCTGGCGCCGGAGGAGGCGCTGCGAATCGTCAAGGAGTGGCATGGGCACGTTTCCGTGACTGCTCGCCGGGAACTCTACCTGATCGCCCATGAGGCTGCCTATCTTCGCGGCGATCGCCACGAAATGAGCCGGTACTATCGAGCGATCGCCGCCACCGGTGATGCGGAGGCCGCAATCGAAGCGCGGTACATGTGGATTCGGCGATGCTATGCGGATACGCGATTTCTCGGGGCGGTGGCGGTGGGGGTGCGGATACTTGCCACGTCTGCCATTATCAATGAACCGCTAACATGGAGCGCCGATGAGGATGAGTTAATGCGCCGTCTGCAACACGATCCTCCCAAACGAGTCCTGCAGGTTATTCTCCGGCGCGGATATACCGCCGATCGCGACGTCCGTCGCGCCACCGATACGCTTGCCCGCATGTTCTTGCCGGTGTTGACCACCGATCGCAGTCACCTGTCACACGTGGCCTACTACACGTTGCGCATCGCCATGGAGCGCGGCGCAACGCCGCTCACGGGAATCGGCTTTATCGCGTGGGCGGTTTTCTTGGGTGCCCGTGGTATGCCGGGTCGCTGGGTCGCAGAGTTCATGGAGTGTGCTCAGCAGCTGTCCGCTCACAGCGGAGATCGATGGGCCGATCACAGCATCCGGACGCTCATCGCTGCCTTCGGCGGACCATGGACCCGGTCGTACCGCGAGTTTTCAGATGAGCTGGAATTCCTACAGCAGGAAGGTCGGGAGATCGGGAACACCGAGTTTCTGGCCCACGCCCTGCACATTCAGCGCCAGACGCTGCTGTACCGTGGGGACCCGCTCCTCCGCGTCCGCGAGCTTGTTGATGAAAGCCGGCGAGAGGTCCGGTCGTACGGGTTGGTACGAACCGATACCGCCCTGGCGAAGCACCACGCGATAACTGAAGTACTCCTGGGCAACGCGGAGGATCCCACCCGCATGGACGGTGCAATCGTGCGGGAGCGGGACTATCTGGCGCGAATCCTCAAGAGTGACGATCAGATCAGTCTCGCCGGTTTCCGCACTACCAAGGCGTTCCTGGCGTTGTATGGGGACCGTCCGGACATAGTGTTTGACGAACTCACCACCATTGAGGAGGTGCTTCCGGCGATCTCCTTGTTCCACGAAAACTTGATGGTTCGGTTTTATCTCGGAATCGTTGCCTACCGGCTCGATCGGCCGGCGGTCGGGGCGCGGATGCTGCGCCTGGTGCGCCGCTGGACCCGGGAGAATCCGCGCACCAGCCGCCACCGCCTGCTGGGTATTCGCGCAGAGCGGGCGGCGTCTCGGGGACGCCCCACTGTGGCGCGCAGGTTGCTTTCCCGGGCCATACCTCTGGCGATGGAGGCGGGCTTCATGAATGAAGCCGCACTCCTGGCGGAACGCGCCGGTGACATCTGCGCAGACCCTCAGTACTGGATGGTGGCGGAATCCGGGTACCGGCAGTGGGGTGCCGTCCACGCCACCGCCCGGGTGAATCATAAGCTGGGGCGTCGGGATGCTCCCTCCTTCCGCGACGGTTCTCCCGTTTTCCACGGGGGAATTCACACCGATCTCACCGCTGCAGCCTCGCTGGATGATCTTACGCTTACCGTAGCGCGGCACCTGTTCGAGACGACCTCCGCCGTGGAGGTCGTGGTTTCCGTAGAGAGGGGACCAGCAGTGTCCGTTTCTGTGTATGAATGGGATGGTAGGTCTCCCCGATATCGCGGCATCGCCAGTGCCGATCTCTCCCTGGTGCTCACCGAAACCGCCGCCGGGGAGTGCCGGATGCTCTCCGATGAAGAGCACCTTCGCAGGGGCGCCCCCGGCGTGTCCGGTAGGAGCCAGCGCGTGGACACTACCGAAGTGGCGGCACTGGTCATGGGAGCGGAAGGGGGGGCGGCATACAAAGAATCCGTGGTACCCGCTATGCGGGCGATCCTCGCCGCCGGCGCACAGCATGCCGCCCGAATCTCCGCGGTACTCCGAGTCCAACAGATGGAGTCCCAGCTGGAAGAAGCACAACAGCAGTTAAGCGTCATCGAGAAGTATCGGCGGCAGTTGTTTTCAACCGTGACCGATGCGTTTGTGCTTATGGACCGGGCGGGGTTCGTGCGCTTTTCCAATCCCGCGGCGGAGGCGTTTCTGGATCATCGATCGCCGGCGCCCGTGCTCCGGGATGACCTCCGCGGCGCGGTGAACGAGCTCATCGCGCCCATTGGGCCCGTGCCGCGCGGTCGCGTCCGGTGCAGTCTCGCAGATGGGCGCCACGTGGAGATTCAGGCCGCTCCGGTGGGTTCCGAGCGGGAAGATGTGGTCACCGTGAGTATCGCGGACATCAGCGATGCGGTGAATCGCGAAATGCAGCTGGCGCAGCAGGAGCGGCAGCTGATAGTGGCCGATCGGCTGGCGTCGATTGGTATGTTTTCCGCCTCCATTGTGCATGAGATCAGCAATCCCAACCATATCCTCCAGCTGAATACGCAGTCGTTACTGGTAGTGATGGAGTGGCTCCGCGATCAAGTTGATGATGAGCATGCTTCGGCCACGGTGGCCCAGGCCGGGGAGCTGGTAGCGCAGATAGAAGACGCGGCGCGGCGAGTGGAGGCGGTCCTCCAAATGGTCAAGAGCTACAGCCGTGAAGGACGCCGGGAGCGGTGGGATGTCCTGGCTCCGAATGAGGTCTGCTCCCGGGCGTTTCGGTTTTCGCAGATTATGGCGTCACAGTTCACCGATCGTTTTCGGCTGGTGGTGGCCGATGGAGTACCACCCATCTGGGGGGAAGCAGCCCTGCTGGAGCAGGCAGTAATAAATCTCATTAAGAACGCCTGTGAAGCCCTACCTGGTCGGGCTGGGCGAGTCGAGCTTCAGGCCTATCCCGCCACGGATGGTACTGAAACCGTCCTTGCGGTTTGTGATACCGGACCGGGATTCCCCCCGGGCCGTACGGACCATTTGGGAGTTCCGTTTTTGAGCGATCGTCATGAGACGGGGGGAACCGGCCTGGGCTTATCGATCGTTACCGGTATCGTGGACAAGCACGGGGGCTATCTGCGTGTCACAGACGATGCGCACTTCACTACGCGGGTGGAGGTGCATCTTCCGGTACATACGGGTCAGACTGACTGATCATCCGTTTCCAGCGGTTGGCGAACGCCTGCGGTGAGAGTCCCACCGACTGAGCGGCAGCGGCGCGGCTCTCCGGATGGCGGCGATCCGCTTCGAGCAGGAGCCGGCGGACCACCTCATCGGGAGTGGGGAGCGCACCACCGAACTGCACCAGAGGCGCTTCCTCCGGCGACCTATCCAGTGGTTCGGAGGTGAGCCAGGCGGCGTGGGCGCCGGATGAAATCCCCGGTAGAGCAGTCTCCCATGTGCCGTCAAGCAGCGCCCGGAGTACGATCTGCTGCAACTCGCGGACGTTGCCATACAGAGGAAGACGCTGCAGATTCCGGATAACCTCATCTGACAGCGGTATCGGATCCCGCTGAATTCGGGAGGAATGCATGTCTATCAACGTCTGTACAATGCGCGGAATATCATCGGGACGATCGCGCAACGGGGATACCTCCACATGGTGGGTGGCGATGCGGAAGAAGAGATCTCGACGAAACGTCCCGGCCTCAACCTCCTGCTGTAGGTTGCGATTCGTGGCGAAAATGATCCGGGCGCGAGAATACTCCGGTCGGTCGCTACCGAGGCGCATGAACTCGCCGGAGTCCAGGAGACGCAACAGCCGGGCCTGCGATTCCGGGGGCATTTCGCCCACCTCGTCCAGAAAGAGGGTTCCGTCGGCGGCGGCGGTAATGAGTCCCTCCCGGGCGCTGTCCGCTCCGGTGAACGCTCCCTTTTTATGGCCGAAGATCGTGTCCGAAAAGACGTGGTCGTCGATGCCTCCCATATTCACGGCCGTAAACTGTCCCGTCCTGCCGCTGGCGCGATGAACGCCGCGGGCGATGAGTTCCTTGCCTACGCCGGTCTCGCCGGAAATGAGCAGGGGGTCCGGTATCGTTGCCAGCGCCTCCAAGTAGACCAGCACACGCCGTATGCCGGGATCCTGCGTGATAAACTCGGCAAACGCTTCCGGATGGCGCGGTGCGTGACGGGTAAACGCCTCCCGGAGCAGCCGATTCTCCCGCCGCGTTTTGAGATGCTCCAGTGCGTTGCGTACGGCGGCGGGAATGCGACTACTGTCGGTACCCTTCACCAGAAAATCATAGGCGCCCATGCGCATGCAGTGAACGGCGGTGGACACGTCTGAAGCTCCGGTGACCACGATAACCTCAGTATCGGGGTACGCCACGGTGGTTTCCTTCAACAGTTCCTGCCCCGACTCCTCGGGGAGGGTCAAATCCAGAAGAATCAGGTCGATCGGTTCCTGGGCCAGAATCGCTCGAGCCTCGTGTGAGGTTTGCGCCTCCCGAATGTGCGTGAACCCATTCAGATGCAGTAGATTTCGTTGTCCCGCCAAGACACCGAGTTCATCGTCCACCAGCAGAATCCGTTCCACCTCATACCTCCTACCGTTATCTCTACGGTTACAAGCAAGAACCGTGCCGATAGTGCTTCACGTTTCGTGAATACGGTAGTCTTCTACAAAGCTTCGAATCGCGGAGATCGTTTCCTCGGGATTTTCGATCCAGGCTGAATGACTCACGCCCTGTGGAAACACATAGCGTGCGTCCGGAAGCTCCCCGTAGGCTGTGCGTACCGCCTCGGGGCGAAAATAGTCGTCCGGACCGCCGATGACGAGCACCGGGGTAGAGATCCGGCGGAGGTCATGTTCGCGGTTCCACTCCAGAAGCGTTCCGTTCGGGGCGAGGATGCTGGACCCAATTACATGTTTCGTGAAGTCGGGGTTCAGGTTCTGTAGGGCCGTTTGGAAGGACTCCGGAAAATCGATGGTACACAGGTGTCTCGGGAACCAGTACTCCGCTGTGAGAGCTGCGATTGTGTCTGGGTCCCCGGAGGCTGCCCGCAGGCGCTGGTGAAACGAACTCGGAAGCGCCGCGATGCGCTCCCCGATTTCCTGCGCCATGAAGCGACCGGAGGGAAAGCTCGAAATTAGGATCGCTCCTGCCAGCGAGACGTCGCGCAGCAGCACCTCCACGGCAACCGCGCCGCCATAGGAATGCCCCAGTAGTACCGGGGGCGTGCCCGATTGCGAGATGTCGGTGATCACCGTCTCCAGTTCGTCGGCCGCCTCCGCTATCGTCCGCGGAAAGACATGGGCCGCTTGCGGATAGGTTCCGGAAAACTCCACCACCGTTACCGTAAAGGACTCGGAGAGTAACTCCAGCAATTCCTGGTAGAACTCCGCCACCAACCCGGGACCACCGGGAGCGAGAACGAGCGGGATCGGGCCATTGCAAAATTCTTGTACCTTCATACCGAAAACTATAGAAAAATTCCGTATGAATATGCAAGATTCCCCAAGGAGAGGATAACCCTGTGCCGGATCCAATTTATGACGCTTTATCAAATCCTGGCGCGCAGGCTTTGCGGCAATGGCGGGATGCGATCGTGGGAGCGTCACCGGAGACACCTCTCGATGAGCTGGGCGTTACCGGCCTGCTCTTGTCACGACAACTGTTCGGTAGCGGTGATCCGGTCCTGGCACAGCTCGTTGAACGTGTGGTGCGTGCCACGCAGGAGGCGATGTACGGCGTCCAGTACACCACCCGCGCTCAACTACTGCGGGACATCGATGCACTGCTGGACTATGAGCCGATTCCCGGTAGCCGAGAGGACGTGTTTCGCCGGTTCACGGAGCACCTTCACAACGCTCGCGGCGGGGCCCCAACTCCGTTGGTGGTGAGCGGTGAATCGGGGATCGGGAAGACGTTCCTGTGGGAATCGTTCCAGAGGATGAATGCTCGTGCCGACGAGGCGTGGATCTACTACAAGAGTCCGCAGATCGGAGAGTCGCCGTACGGAGCATACACCGAGGTCCTGGATCAGCTGATTAGCCGTACAGCTGAGGTCTCCGGTATGGACGCGTCTGAAGTGGCGCGCCGCTTGACTCGGGACGAAGGGGTGTCCGGTACTGCGGCTCGCGTGATAGCTACGCTCATCGGCGACCGGTACTCGAACATCTCCGCCGTAGGTTCACCAGAAGAGGTTGCTACCGGAGCAGCTGCGCCCGCCTTAGCTGCTGCCCTGCGCATCGTAGCGACGTGGGCGCGATCGGCGGGTGTGGGAGCCGTTCTTCTGGCGCTGGATGACCTTCAGTGGACCGATTTCCAGAGTCTCGATGTGTGGGGAAGCTTGTCTCTTCAGACCGAAGCTGTGGCTCCGGTGTTTATGGCGCGGCCGGGGTTAATCGAATCAACTCCCGCCTTCCAGTCTGCCGCCTCGGTGAGGGTAGGGTCGCTGACTGACCGGGAGTCACGCGTGCTGGCCCGTGCCCTCGTAGTGCCTGCGACGGATGACGATCCTTCGGTATTTCGGGCGATATCGCCGGATGAAACGCACGGCAACCCCTTCATCATTGCGCAGAGCGCGCGTGAGATACACCAGATTCGCGGGCTTGGAGTCTCCCAACAGCGCCCGTTCAATCATGTGGAATCCGAAACCACGATTCGGCGGCAACTGCGCGAGATGTCCCCCGCTGCTCAGGCGGTGATCGAAAACGTGGCGCTGTTGCTTCCCCCTGTCCGCCGAACAACAATTGCCCGTGCCCTCCAGGTGTCATCGGAAGAGCTTTCATCTGCCCTGCGCGAGTGTCGCGAGGCAGGAGTACTGGCTGTCCGGGGCGATGCAATCGTGTTCTCTCACGATCGGTTGGAAACCGCGGCCCGCTCTGCGGCACTTCATAGTGCTCGATGGACGACAACCGCCGGTCGGGTGCTTGTTGAGCGCGCAACCGATGGTGATCTCCGGGCGACCTATGTCCTCGCGCGCCTGATTTCAGATTCAGGGGGGGCAACCGTTCGGGCGGGCGTAACCGCCCCCACCGGCGCCACTCCCGAGGCTGCGTCGTTGCCGGTCGGAACGATTCTGTCCGCCGCGGAATGCGTCGCGATCCTGCAGGCCGCCGCTGCCCGCGCCGTTGAGTTGGCGATCGCCGGCGATGCCGCCCAGTTCGCGGCCGTGGCCCTCGAGAACTATGGGCCGCACTGTAGCGCGCCCCAGCGGCTCAGTTTGTTACACCTTGGCCACCGGGCAGCGTTCCTCCAGGATGACGGAGGGGGCATGAGTCACTACTTCCGCTACCTTGCCGCCCACGGCCAGAGTCGTGACCTAATCGATGCCCGACAGCTGTGGATTTCTCGCTGCTATTCCAAGCTGTGGATTCGTGGCGCTCTACGCATCGGAAAGAACATTCTCCGGGAATTTGGTGCGACCGAGGGACTCTCAGTGGGGCAGGCCCGATCAATCCTCCGCCGCTGGGAGCCCGTTGGTGTGTTCCGGCGCATCGTGGCGCAATCCGAGGATACCGATCCCGACTCTTTACGTATCTCACGGACGTGCGCGGAAATGATTCTTCCCGTGATGTCAATTGACCCCGACGCACCGTACCTGTTGGCCGTAGTCATTCTTCGGCGCAGCCTCGCCTATGGTCGTACGCCCTATACTTCCTTCGGCTTTCTGTATTGGGCGATGGCGATGCTCCTGGATTCGCAATCGAACAGGAGACGGAACCATGCGCTGGCATGTGCCGGAGACGCCCTGGAGCGGGCCCCGCTGGACGCGGTTTCCGCCGTAGAAGCCAACCGTATCCGAGTGTTTGTTGGGATTATCTCGCTTCCGTGGCGGCGCCTCCGTCCCCGCAACTACGGCCGACTCTTTCACCTCTACCAAGAGGGGATGGCGTGTGGGAGTTTCGAGACGGCAGCCCATGCCATTCATGTGTACTGCTACGCACCGCTGTTTCATGGGTATCCCCTAGAAGAGGTTTCTACCACGATTGAGTACTATCGCCGCGGCGTGGAATCCCGCGGATTGAAACGGATTTCCCGGGCAATGGGAAAGTTTGCTCAGGCAGCCCTGGTTCTCATGGGCGATACGCCGGATCCCTTGGCAGTTACCGGCCACATCTGCACGGAAACGGAGCTGGAAGCGCAACTCCAGAGCACCGGTGACACCTTGGGACTGGCGGGTTTGGGATTCCTGCGGGCGTTGCTGGCCGCGTTCCATGGTGCTCCGGAACTTGCGTTGAATCGATTGAGAGCGGTGGATCACGCATCGAAGCTCGTTGAGTTTCTGGTAGATCCCACATGGGCCTGGTTCTTGCATGCTATGTTCGCCTGGAGGCTTGGTATTCCCCGCGAGGCTCGAGAGTTCGGGCGGCGCCTGCGGGAGGTTTCCGACAGTACCCCCGGGAACCATCGCTACGCGGCGGTCCGGGCGGAGCGATTGCTTCGCGCGGGAATGAAGCGTTCGGCGGATCGCACCTTTCGGTATGCCACGGAGCTTGCCATATTCAATGGTCACATTCATGATGCTGCGTTCATCAGTGAGCGCCACGCGGAAGTCCTGTTTCGCCGGAGTCCCACGACGCCGAAAGCGATAGAACGCCTGCGCGTGGCGGAAGGGCTCTACACGCAATGGGGCGCTGGGCGAAAAGTGGCGGAAATTCGATCACGGATTGCTGAGTTTCGCCGGACCACGGGCCAACTTCTGGAGGGGCTTGTCCGAGCCGGCGAGCTTCCGCGCCCTCAGCAGGAAACCGGGGAGCATGACCCGCAGGAACAACTCACGGAGGCGCGAGCTGCGCTCACCCACACGCGGGAATACGCCCACCTTCTGTTCTCGTACGTGGAAGAGGCGTTGCTACTCGTGCGAGAGGACGGTACGGTTCTGTTCCACAACGGGGCCGCAGCACCATTAGTTGTCGCTGAGGCCTCCGATTCCTGGCGCCTGGAGTCCGAGTTCGTCCAGCTGATCGGCGGGTGTTCCCGTGACGGTGAGGGTGAAATTGAGTGGCGTCGCCGAATTCTGACCTATGCCATGCGTCTCGTGCCTCGACAAGATGGGCCTACGGCGGTGGCGCTAGTGGTGCGCGATGTGACGCAGGCGCGAAACCGCGAACGGCAGCTCCTGGTGGCGGATCGACTTTCTTCCCTGGGAATGCTGGCTGCCACGGTGGCCCATGAGGTAGGTAATCCGAACCATATCATCGCGCTCCATGCGCAATCGCTCGCCATGACGACCGAGACCCCGGCGACGCGAGAGGCAGTGTCCAATATCCTGGAAGGATCAGAGCGAATCAACGAAGCGGTCGGGCTCATTACCCGTTATGGCAGAGAGGGAACCGAGACATCGGCCCGGTGGGGAGACCCCGTGGAGATCGGGACGCGTGTGGAGCGTTTCACGCGGATTATGGCGCGCCAATACACAGCTCATCTCGAGTTTGTTCACGAACAGGGCGTACCAGCCTTTTGGGGATATCCCGCGTTAGTGGAGCAGGCGTTGGTGAATCTGGTAAAAAACGCCTGCGAAGCGCTTACCCATCGCGACCAAATCGTGCGCATCCGAGTCACCTACCACGGAGAAGCTGTTCTGTTCCAGGTCTGTGATCAAGGGGCGGGATTCGCGTCCCAGCTCAGCGTCAACTCCGAACCCCGTCCGACGGTGTTTGCTACGACGAAGGCCGAATCGGGAGGCTCGGGACTCGGAATATCGATCGTGCGTTCCATCGCGGACCGCCACGGCGGGGCGTTGCGGTACACCGGAGACGAGCAGTTCACGACGATCGCGGAACTGCGGATACCGGTCAATTCAGCATAAAAAAACCCACCGGTAGCCGGTGGGTTTTAGGTGCTACGAAGCGATCACTCGTTGATAATCGCGTCCGCCGGGCACTCTTCGGCACATTCCTGCGCCAGGTCTTCCATGTCGGCGGGCACTTCATCCACTGTTGCTTCGGCAACGCCGTCATCGTTCATAACGTAGAGATCGGGTGCCATATTGGTGCACACCGCACAACTGATACACAGATCAGGATCAACTTTGGTCTTCATATGAGACTCCTTATGGGGGAATTTAGTCTTATAGACGAGTTTATTGTGACGAATCACCAATAACTTGTCAAACGTTTTTATCTGTCGTGATGAATAATCACTTGAACCTGGTGCAGACAGTATTGTACCGTCATTCGCATGAAGTCCTCACCATTAGATCGTCTCATCCTGTCGGATGAGCTCAAAGATACCTTATGTTGTATCGAGACGGTGTTTCCGGAGAGCCGGGATCATCTACTGGAACTCGCCTATCAGGAGTCTGACGACGAGATCGTGGAAGTTGCCTATGACGTTCCGGAACAAGGACGTGTGGTAGAGGCTACGGTCGCTCGCTGTCGCAACGGTGCCGCGGTCAACTATCCCGAGCCGTACATGCGCCGACGGGACCCGGAGGCGATGGTCATCGCGGATGACCGGCCCACGGACAAGACCCGCTGGTCGGATAAGTTTGATTCCGATTTCGCCACGGTCCGGCAGGAGACGTTTGAATGGTTCAGGGAACAGGGACGCGTCATCGTGCTTCCCTTCCTATCGGGAGACAAGGCACGGGGATATCCCACGTTGCTGGTGGCACCGGCAAACGCAGGATTCTTTGTGGCGGGCCTGGCTGATCTCCAGGGGTTTTTCCCGGCCGATGAGATTCCCGCCGGCTTCAAACCGCGCTCGGTGATCTATTTGGCGCCCCCGTTCCGACATACCCATTTCGGCGGGAAGCAGGTAGTGGTTCACAACCGCCTACCCGGAATGCATGAGCTCTTCTCCTATAACCTGTACCCGGGACCCAGCGCCAAAAAGGGCGTCTACGGGATCCTCCTATCGATCGGAGAGGAAGAGGACTGGGTAACGCTTCACAGCTCCGCGGTGCGCCTGGTTACCCCCTATGACAATGAATTCACGATCATGCATGAGGGTGCCAGTGGTGGTGGTAAGAGTGAAATGACGCAGCAGTTCCATCGGGAACCGGATGGTCGCATTCTCCTGGCCCGCAACACGGTAACCGATGACAACCTGTACTTCGATCTGCGTGACCCCTGTGAACTGCGACCGGTCACCGATGATATGGCCTTGGCGCATCCTTCTATCCAGACCAGCACCACCGGTCGGCTGATGATCGAGGACGCCGAGGCGGGTTGGTTTCTGCGGGTAGACCACCTCGACGAGTACGGCAAAGAGCCGGGAATTGAGAAGCTCTGCATCAATCCGCCGGAGCCCTTGATCTTCCTCAACCTGGACGCGAAGCCCGGTTCAACGGTGCTCCCCTGGGATCACATCGAGGATAGCCCGGGAAAACGGTGCCCGAATCCGCGGGTGATCATGCCGCGGCACTTCATCGACAAGGTCGTGGACGAACCGGTGGGCGTGGACGTACGCAGTTTCGGGGTACGGACTCCACCGAGCACGCGGGAAACACCCAATTACGGCATTATCGGAATGTTCCACGTCCTGCCGCCGGCGCTGGCATGGTTGTGGCGGTTGGTGGCGCCGCGGGGTCACGCGAATCCCAGTATCGTTACCACTGAGGGTCTTTCCAGTGAAGGCGTCGGCTCGTACTGGCCCTTTGCCACCGGATTGCGGGTCACGCAGGCCAATCTGCTCCTGCGGTTGATTCAGCAGACTCCCGGGACGCGATACGTGCTGATTCCGAACCAGTACATCGGCGCCTATAAGGTTGGTTTTAACCCGGAGTGGATCGCCCGCGAGTACATGGCGCGGCGCGGAAGCGTGAAGTTTCGCGATGAACAACTGATCGCCTCCCGCTGTCCGCTCTTGGGCCACGGTCTGGAGCAGCTGAAAGTTGCCGGTCAGCTCGTGCCGAAGGGGCTGCTTCGCGTCC
>JAWOCO010000022.1:0-2981 GCA_046483765.1 Alkalispirochaeta sp.
CGCGACTATCGTAGTCAAAGATAACGCCCGGCTTGGTCTCGTCACTTTCGTCAACCGGCGCGTTCTGGTTGAGGGTGATCGTCAGTGTGTCTACGTCCTGGTCATACCGTATCTTCATGGTCATTGTCTCCGCCGCGCATGGTCCGATACTGTGTGGATGTTGGTGTTCATAGGTATATCGAACTGACGCCTTCGGGCGGCATACCCGATAGCCGCGTCAGTACTACACCATCGCTTACACCACGGTTCATGGTAGCCACGTCGTAAATGTCTACTATCCCGTCGAGTGCGGCTACAACCTGGCGGTCTACGCTCTCGTCCGCTACCAGAATTATCAACTAGACACCGACGAGGTGTACTACGTCGCTTTTGTAAACCAGAGCGGCGTACTCCAACGCGGCACGGATCTGTTCAGCCGAAATGTGGGGATGTTCCTGTTGAATCTGCTCAATGGACTCTCCGGCAGCTACCTTTTCAAGGATCGACTCTACAGTAATACGAGTCCCACGGATGACTGGTTTACCCATCATTATGTCTGGATCCGACTGTATGAAAGTATCGATTGCGTCACTCATGCATACCTCCTCACCGCCCAAGAGTATACATCGATCGCTCAACCATCTACAGCGGTAGCAACTGGATTCGTTTCGCGCCAACGCCAGTGAGATGCGGAAAGCAGCCCGACATCACCGGACATTCCAGACCGGCGAGAATCAGTCTCAATAGTCCCCCGATCGGATCTACTGCCGGTGCCGGACTTCTTTGACGAGGTGGACCACATCTTCCGCACTCGTCATGCCGGTTCGTTCCGCATCTCCCGCCATTTTATCCTGTATCGTGCTCAGCGCGACCATCGACGAGTTGCGTACGGTAACTACTCCGTGTTCTTCGATAAACAAGACTTTGTCTCCCGGCTTCAGCCTCAACTTGGCACGTATATTCGACGGAATGGTAATTTGTCCCTTTGACGTAACCGTTGCCAGTTCCATGTAATGAACTCCTTACTTGCATTACATTGTACGCCGGATTGCGGGAGATGCCCACCTTCCCGCGTGTGACAGGCGACAGCCGTGGTTCGTGCAGCGTCTTGTCGGACGTGGGTATGGGAGCCGCACTAGCGGATTAGACCGAACTGACGCTCTCGGCCGGCGGTCTCGTGCTGCCCCGGACCGTTCACTGAAAGAATTAACGTTAAATAATAATATAGGTTGAATGATTTGACGTAACTCCGCATAATTATGGTCAATGGATAGCGACAAATGGATTCCACGGTATTTTGAGCAGGACGCTGATCGAATGTTTCGGCCGGGGCACGTAGTACTGCTGTACGGGGCCAGGCGCGTTGGTAAAACCGCGTTGGTCCGGAAACTCCTTGCCGGCAGGGACGCGAACGTGTTCTTTTCGACCGGAGAGGATGCCGACCTCGCGGATATTCTATCGTCACGCAAAACCGCGACGTACCGGCTGTTCTTCCAGAATTACGACATCGTGTGCATCGACGAAGCGCAGTACATCGAAGACGTTGGGCGAAGCCTTAAGTTGCTGGTGGACATCTTCCCGGCGACGTCGTTTCTGGCCACCGGGTCCAGCTCCTTTGGACTCTCCCAAGCCGCGACGGAACCGCTTACCGGGCGGAGCATCGTGCATACCCTGCATCCGGTCTCATTGGGAGAACTCCTCCAGAAGGAACAGCCACTTGAGGTGTACCGGCAGTTCGAATCGTTTCTGCTGTATGGCATGTACCCCGAAGTGTTTGCCTATCCCGATGCCGCGCGCAAAGCGGAGTACCTGATCAACCTGCGCAACAGCTATCTGTACCGCGATATCCTGACCCTGGAACAGATTAAGAGCTCCAGGAAACTTCAGGACATCGTAACGCTCTTGGCCCTCCAGATCGGGAGTGAGGTCTCGCTCAACGAGATCGCCAACACCGTCGGCCTGGCCCGCAACACGGTGGAGCGCTACATCGATCTGCTGGAGAAGTCGTTTATCGTCATGAAGATTCCGGCGTTTTCGCGCAATCTGCGGAAGGAGGTCGGGAAGACCGCCAAATACTACTTCCGGGATACCGGAGTTCGCAACGCCGTTATCAACAACTTCAATCGGCTCCAACTCCGTGACGACGTGGGCGCACTATGGGAAAACTTCGTCGTGATGGAGCTTGCGAAGCAGTACCAATACGATCAGCGAGGGGCACGATTCTGGTTCTGGCGCACCTACGACCAGCAGGAACTCGACCTGGTCATCGAGAGCGAGGGCTCCCTGAAGGGCTATGAGATCAAATGGAACGACCGAAAGGCGCGGATTCCAAAACTGTGGCGCGACACCTACGGTCCCGCCGAGATAATCTCACCCCACCGACTTCTTGAGCTGGTAGATCCCGGACGTTAAATCGAACTGCCGCTCTCGGCATGCGCCTTGGTATCGGGATCGTTCCTCGCTGCGCTGCGGTACGACCCGTAAGTTTGAGCAGAGGCGTAAGCCCGCCCTTGAGGGGGTGGACCCCGGCTCACAGGCAGCACTGCGTGCTACGCTCCGGCGGGGCGCACCACCAGGATCAGGATACCATCGTCACCTGCAGGTCGTCACGACGCCTGGTGATCAAACGGGTTGAACAGCGGAATGCCGAATCCCTCGAAATCCCGAGTGTTCCGCGTCGCCAGGATAAGCGCGTGTTCCCAGGCGCATGCGCCGATGAGCGCATCAGCCTGAGTGACCACCCGTCCCTCCCGCTCGAGCCGCGAGCGCTGCCAACCGGCCCATTGAGCCGCCGAGTCGCTGACAGGATGTACCACGCCGACATCCGCCAACATGTTTCGTAGCCATGATTCCTTGGCGAAGGCCGATCGACGGCGCAATCCGAAAACCAGCTCTTCAATGCACACCGCTGATGTTACGATCTGCGGTAGTGTGCGAAACCAGGCATCCACCCCTGGGTCCGGCTCCTTTCGCATGACTTCGCTGATGATGTTGGTATCGAC
>JAWOCO010000070.1:0-3697 GCA_046483765.1 Alkalispirochaeta sp.
ACGCCGCAAATGATCCGGTCCCCGTGAACTCCGACGCCGCTCTCAGCGCTCCCGCTCCGGTGATCGTGTTTTTCCATGGCGGTTCCTGGATTCGCGGGGACAAGATTACCCTACTGGTGGTGGACCGCTTCCTGCGGCGCATGCGGGAAGCGGGATGGTTTGTGGTGTCGGTGAACTATACCACCTCCGCCTTTCGGGGCATCGGCGGACCGGTGCGCAACGCCTACCGCGCATTAGAATGGGTCCATGAGCACGCCGCCTCGTACGGCTGGGATCCGCAGCGGGTGGGCGTGTACGGTGTCTCCTCTGGTGCTCATCTGGCACTGATGGCCGCGTCCCCGGAGTCCGGCATTGAACCACGGCCGGCGCTGGTTCTGTCGGAGTGCGCTCCGGCAGATCTGATTGCCATGAGTCGGGGCGACGGCTTCGAGAACTCGAGTACCTTCAGGCTCTTTCCGAACTTTCGTCTCCGGGCGTTGAGCCCGATAGAGCACATCGATCCTGACTATCCACCGGTGCTGATCTACCACGGCGATGCCGACGAGATCGTCGCGTTCAATCAGGCGGAAATTCTCTCGGACACGCTCTCTAGAACCGGGGTGACCCACGAACTGGTGCGCTATCCCGGCGGGAATCACGCCTTTCTCAACTATTCCGATGAGCAGTGGTACGAGTTGGAGTCACGGGCGATCCGGTGGATGCAATCCGTCTTTGATGGCGGGGCGCCGGCGCCACCGGCGCCACCTCCCGCGGAGCTTCCGCTCTTTACACGTCAATCAGATTCTCCATGATGAACGTGCGCCGCTCCGGCGTGTTCTTTCCCATGTAGAACTCGAGGGTTTCCTGGATTCCTTTGATCGTTTTCACGTTCACCGGAACCAGGCGCATATCACCCCCGATAAACTGTCCAAACTCACTGGGAGAGATCTCTCCCAGCCCTTTGAAGCGCGTCACCTCGGCACCACGGATCGCCTTCACCGCCTCTTCGCGCTCCTTGGGAGAGTAGCAGTAACGGGTTTCCTTCTTGTTGCGCACGCGAAAGAGCGGCGTCTCCAGGATGTAGATATGGCCCGCCACCACCAGCTCCTCGAAGTACTGCAGGAAGAAGGTCAATAGCAGATTCCGGATGTGAAACCCGTCATGGTCGGCATCGGTGGTAACCACAATCTTGTTGTAGCGCAGGTTGGCGATGTCCTCTTCGATGCCGAGGGCCATCATCATGTTGTACAGTTCTTCGTTCCGGTAGATCTCGCTGCGCTTGCGGGCGAACATGTTCTGCGGCTTGCCCCGAAGACTGAAAATCGCCTGGGTATGGACGTTACGGGAGGCCACCATGCTTCCGGTGGCGCTGTCACCCTCGGTGATAAAGATCGTGGATTCGTCGGCGAGTTTGTTTTTGTCTCCCAAGTGGTACTTGCAGTCCTTCAGTTTGGGAATCTTTAACGCTACCCGCTTCGCCGCCTCACGACTCTCCTTGCGAACGGCGTTGAGCTCCTTCCGCAGTTTCTCGTTTTGGGTGATCTTGTGTTCCAGCCGCTTGGCGGCATCTTTGTTCTTGTGCAGAAAGTCCACCACCGCTTCCCGGACCTCACCCACGATCCAGGAGCGAACGTCGGAGTTACCGAGCTTGTTCTTGGTCTGTCCCTCGAACTGTGGGTCCTTCATGCGGATCGCCACCGCCCCCGCAATACCCTCCCGCACGTCCTCCCCGGAGTAGTTCTTCTTGAAGAACTCGTTGACCCCTTTGAGAATTCCCTCACGGAAGGCGCTCTGGTGCGTACCTCCGTCGGAGGTGAACTGCCCGTTCACAAAGGACCAGTACGTTTCGCCATAGCTGGTGGTGTGGGTGAAGGCAAACTCCAGCCGTTCTTGGCGGAGGTGCGCCACCTCGTACATGCCTTGCTCGCCAACCTCCGCCGCCAGCAGGTCCCGCAGGCCCCCTTCGGAGAAGATCTTCTCCTTGTTGTAGAGAATGGTGAGTCCCGCATTGAGGTACGCGTAGTTCCACAGCCGCTGCAGGATAAACTCCTCGTTGTAGCTATACTCCCCGAAGAGTTCCCGGTCTGGGCGAAACTGGACGTAGGTACCGTCACGATACTTGGTGGTGGAGCCCTTTTTCTCCCGGGTGAGCGCCCCCTTGGCAAACTCCGCCTCCGCGTACTTTCCATCCCGGAACGACACCGCGTGGAAATACTCCGAGAGCGCGTTCACCGCTTTGGTTCCCACGCCGTTGAGGCCCACGGAAAACTGGAAGACATCATCGTTGTATTTGGCGCCGGTGTTGATCTGGCTCACGGCGGCGGTGAGCTTTCCTAACGGGATTCCTCGACCGTAGTCCCGGACGGTAATCGTGCCGTCTTCGGTACGCTTGATTTCAATCCGTTTGCCATGCCCCATGATGAACTCATCGATGGAGTTGTCCACCACCTCTTTCAGGAGGATATAGATCCCGTCTTCAAAGTTGCTTCCATCCCCCAGGCGTCCAACATACATGCCGCTGCGCAAACGAATATGTTCGAGGCTGGAGAGGGTCTTGATCGAGTTTTCGTCGTACTGTTTCGCCATGGTTGCCGGAGAGGATATCACAAAGTAGGTGCGTTCGGCAGCGGGCCTGCGGGTGATACATCCGGGCCGACGGCGCTCCTGGTCGATAGGCGGGAGGAGGTTGTAACTTAGAGGGGAATGGAACACAGCTATGACGTAACGATTGTCGGGGCGGGTATCGCCGGACTCGCCGCCGCTCGAGAACTCGCTTCCGCAGGCCTGCGCACGCTGGTACTGGATAAGGGCCGTCAGGTGGGCGGGCGGATGGCTACCCGCCGCGTGCGCCCCGGCGCCTTTTATACCGGCGCCGAGGAAGGCGCCTTTGATACCGGCGCCCGGGGAGGCGCCTTTGACACCGGCGCGCAGTTCTTCACGGCGGTGGCTCCGGAATTTCGCGCTCTGGTGGCGGACGCCGCGAACGCCGGCGTCGTGACCCAGTGGTACCAACGTGCGCCGCGCACCCCGGATCACGAGCCGTTACCGGTGTGGCGAGGTCGCACCGGCATGACCGATCTGCCCAAATGGATCGCCGCCGGTCTGCAGGAGGCGGGAACCGTCGATATCCGCACCTCCACTCGGGTCACGGAGGTGCTCCCCACCCAGAACGGGGTGCGGGTCCTCTCCGAGAGCACCCTCGCCAACGGCGCACACTCTGTGGGCAGTGAGCACGGTGCGCACTATCAGAGCGGTAAGCAGTATGCCCACCCCGAACCCACCGGAGGTGATTCGATTAGCACCGGTACCGTGATTCTCACACCCCCGCTTCCGCAGGCGCTCATGCTGATCCCCACGGCTCTGAGGAACGAGCTCGACCCCGGTCTGGTAGGGCTCAGCTATGACCCCTGTCTGGCGCTCCTGATCACGATAGAGGCGCCGTTGGTAGCACTGCTCAATGATGCGGGTTACGTTCGTCCCGCCGCAGGGGATTCCATGATCGCCTGGGTGGCCGACAACACCCGCAAAGGGCTTCCGGACGAGGCAGCGGAGCAGCCGTCCCGGCTGACGGTGCACAGTACCGGCGAGGCCGCGCGCGAGCTCTACGATGCGGAGGAGTCTCACGCGACCGCGGAGCTGGCGGCGGCGCTCAAGGCGCTGCTGCCGTCGCACGAGCGGGAGGCCGTGAGTCGCGCCCATGCCCAGGGCGCCACGCAGC
>JAWOCO010000121.1:0-7592 GCA_046483765.1 Alkalispirochaeta sp.
TCAGCGATAAGCAGATTCGCAATATTCTCGATATCCTGTTGGGCGATGTGCAGACGCGACTGGCCGAGCGGGAGATTATCCTCGAGGTTAATCGCCCCGCCCGCGATCTCCTGATTGAGAAGGGGTACGATATCAAATATGGGGCACGACCGTTCCGCCGGACGTTGCAGCGTGAAATAGAAGATCCCCTGGCGATGGAGATCCTTCGCGGCCGCTTTGGTCAGGGATCCCACATCGTGGTGGGTGTGCGCAAAGGGGAGATCGTCTTCCGCGAGAAGAAGCGCAAGACCCGAAATATCACTCCCGGCGCTGAGGAGGGGCAGAAACAGCTCCCTGCCGCCGAAGCGGGCGCAATGGCCGGCGCCTCCGGGCAGACCGGATCCGATTCTGCCGGTAGTGATCAATCCGACTCCGGGGCGCAGTCGCAGCCGGACAGTAGCCGCGGCGACTTCCGTCTCGGCGACGATCGCTGATCCTGGTGGTAGCCTGATGGCACTCATGATTCGCCCGGTTCGGGAGGCTGGCAGCCGTCTCGGCCGGGCGTTTTTTTCGTTTCCCGCCGGACTCTACGCGGACAACCCCTATTGGGTGCCGCCGCTGGTGGCCGGAACCAAGCGCATTCTCTCCCAGAAGCACCCCTTCTTTCGCCACTCCGCCGGAGAGGCGTTCGTCATCATCGAGGGGCAGCGCGCGGTGGGGCGCTTTATGATGCTGGAACCGCGCCTGTACAACGAGTACAGCGGGAACCGGGACGTGCGCCTGGGCATGCCGGAAGCGGTGGATCGGGACGAGGTGTGGGACGCCCTGTTTGACCACGCCCGGCAGTGGGCGATTGAGCGGGGAGCGCGACGCCTGATCGGGCCGCAGCACTTTTCACCCATGGATGGCTCCGGGGTGCTGGTGGAGGGGTTTGACCACCGCGCCTCCATGACGATGATGCCCTACCATCTGCCCTTTGTGCAGCGCCAGTTTGAACGTGCGGGCTTCCAGAAGTACAAAGATTTCCTCTCGGCGATCTCCCGGGCGGAGGGCTTCGAAGTTCCCGATAAGATCCGTCGCGTGGCGGCGCTCGCCGCACAGCGCTCCGGCCTACGCGTGGAGCATCCTCGGAACTCACGGGAGCTGCGCCGACTTGCCGGGGAAGTGGGTGCCGTCTACAACAACGCCTGGGGCGATCACCAGGAGTTCCGCCCGCTCACCGACGCGGAACTGGCGCACCTGGTGGGTGACCTGGTGACTGTGGCCACTCCGCGGTTGATTACGGTGCTTCGCGATGGGAACGGTGAGCTCGCGGGGTTTGTCCTGCCCTTTCCTGATCTCAGTGCGGCGCTCCAGCGTGCCGGTGGCCACCTGGGGCTGCGCACCATGCTGGACCTCGCCCGGGAGCGCCGGCGAACCACGCATTGCATCGTGAACGGGCTGGGGATCCTGCCGGAGTATCGCAACCGGGGCGGTACGGCGCTGCTCTACACCGATCTTGTGGACCGGCTTCAGCGATCGGGCTTCCAGACCGCCGAAATGACGCAAATTGCGGAAACCACCGATCTCATGCTCAGCGATCTGCACACCCTGGGCGGTGAGATTTACAAGCGGCACCGCGTCTACCAGCTGGCGCTCTAACGCGTGCGTGTACCAGATGGGGCTTACCGACCCCACGCCCTCACACCTCCCCATGATCCAAAAAACTGTAGTAGCCGGTGGGCGAGAAGATGATGTGATCCAGGAGGCGGATCCCTACGATTTCCCCGGCATCTCTCAGGGACCGCGTCACCAGCCGGTCATCGTCGCTGGGATGTACGTTGCCGCTAGGATGGTTGTGGGCGCAGATGATCGCGGTTGCCCGGTCCGTGAGGGCCCCAGCGAACACCTCCCGGGGGTGGACCAGGGTCCGGTTCACCAGGCCGATGGAGACTACGCGAATCCGTTCCACCTCGTGGGCGCCGTTGAGGGTGACGGTGATAAAGTGCTCCTGGGGACGGTCGGCGTAGTGCTGGAGGAGGGGGACGGCGTCTCCCGGTTCGCGGATGCGGTAGCTTCGGGGCGCCATGACGCGCCGCCCCAGTTCCAGGGCAGCGGCGAGCTGCGTCGCTTTTGCCGGACCCATACCGCCGATTTGCATCAGCGTCTCCGGGGTGCTTGCGTAGTTGTCGCGGTCCAGGACGGAGAGCGCTCGTCCCGCCAGGGTGAAGACGTCACAGGATGCGCTGCCGCTTCCCAGGACGACGGCCAATAATTCGCGGTCGCTGAGGGTGCCCGCTCCGGCGGAGAGGATTCGCTCCCGCGGCTTGGGGAGCGCGGGGGCTCCCGGTATCCGTTGTTCTTCTTGTACGATCACACTTCTAGGACGGCCCGTGGGGTCACGCTGCTTTTTCTGGAGCGATATTTCTGCTATATTATGGGTATGGGAGAAATAAAATCCGCTCTGGAACGAGCGTTGGAACGCACTCAAGATATCAAGAGCGATCCCGAGTCGCTGCGGCGACACGAGGCTGAAACCGAAGGCAAGCGGCTGTACGCGCGGCTTCGCAACGGTGAGGATGTGGATATTAAGCAGGTCCTCAAGGACCAGCCCAAGGACCGGCGCCGTTGGATGCGGCAGGGGCTGTTCGATGTGGCGATCGGAAACCTGACGCTTCCGCAACACGAGGCGGAACTCGCCAATGTGGACACCGCTGAGTCAGTGCTTGCGGAACTGGTCCGGGATCGGGGAACGTTGCAGGAACTGATGAAGCAGATCCGGCAGTTCTTCTCGCAGTATCTCTCAGACAAGCAGCAACTCTCCGATACGCTCCACAAACAGTATGAGCCGCGGATGAAGCAGAAAGAGCAGCAGTACGCCCAACAGTACGGGCGACAGGTGAAGCTTGATCCGATGCAGGACCCGGAGTTTTCCCAGGTGATGCAGGACAACATGGAGCATCTGGATTCGCAGTACCGGGGAGCGCTGGAAGAGGTTTACACCCACCTGCGCACGATGTTCGCCCCGTAACACGTGAACCTGCCCCGCGTCAAACACGGCACCGTCACGATTCTTTCGATCGACGGTGGTGGCATTCGGGGAATTATTCCCGCGCTCATCGTTGAAGATATCCTGCGGCGGGTGCGCTTTCTACGATCTCGCACCGGTCGGGGCGGGGAGATTCGAGCTTACGATCTCTTCGATATCTTTGCCGGGACCTCCACGGGCGCCTTGTTAACCCTGGGGCTGACGCTGCCCGAGCCGTTTACTCCGTCTGAGATCGTGGAGGTGTACCGCCGCAAGGCGGGAGTGATCTTCCCGGTAAGTCGCTTCTCCTCAGTGTTAGCGATGCGGCAGGTCTTCGCCGAGAAGTATGATCACCGTCCCTTAGAAACGGTGCTTTCCGATCTGTTTGGTGATATCCGCCTGAGCCAGGCGCGGTCCAACGTGATCGTTGCCGCCTATAACACGGACGACCGGGGCCCGTTTTTCTTCAAGCACTACACGGAGCAAGCAACCGGTCACCATCCTCGGCTTCGCGCTGCGGCTGCCAAAAACCAGGACTTCTATCTGCGGGATGTGGCCCGCGCCACCGCGGCGGCGCCCACCTATTTTTTGCCGGCCCAAATCACCTCCCTCGCGGGAACCACCTATAGCCTGGTTGACGGTGGGCTGGTGGCCAACAACCCGGCCCTCAGTGCCTACGTGGAGGCGCGTAAGCTGTATCGCGACGCCCGGCGCTACGTGATCGTTTCGATCGGTACCGGCCGCAGTGGACGCCGCTTTCGCCACGAGGTCATTAAGCGGTGGGGGTACCTGGACTGGGTGTCACCAACGCACGGTGTCCCGGTGACCTCAATGATGTGGGATGGGCAGAGTGAGTCGGTGGCGCACGCATTGAAGAGCCTGCCCCGGGTGGAGTACTTCCGCTTCAATGCCGACTTGGGTACGGTGAGCGAGGAAATGGATGACGCCCGGGAGGAGAACCTCCACCGGGTGGAGGCGCTCGCCCGCCAGATCATCGCCGACCACCGGACGGATCTTCACCGGCTGGCCAAGCTTATCTACCGCCGCCGCCTGAGCGATTCCCGCTGATCGTCTCGAGCCAGGACTCCGGCATCGACATCACCGGATAGATGTACCCCAGCTGGCTGGTGTCGAATCCCACGACTTCGGTGGTGAGCCCCACCAGCCGCATCTGGTCATCCAGCGCGGCTCCCCCGGAACTACCTTCATTAATCACCGCGTCGGTCTTAATGATCCGGCCGAAGGGTACGGTCTGAAATCCCGCCACCACGCCGCGGGTGTAGGTCACGGTACTCCGGGAGACGGTGCTTCCGATCCATGGGTACCCCACGAAGTGCAACGTATCGCCGATAGCGATCCCGGGGGCACGACGGATCTCCACCGCCGGAAAGTTGCGGGGCGTCGGCAGCTCTTGTCCGTATCGCCCGGAGCTGATCTGGAGCAGTGCCAGATCCCGGTCTGCAGCCTCATCAAGTACCCGTGCTTGAAACAGTTCCTCCGCCGGTGACCCGGGGTCCCGACTGAATCCGATCGTAATATCCTCGGCGGGGGTATCAGCGTAGTTCACGATGACATGCCGGTTGGTGAGGATATGCCCCTCGCGGCTCACGAGGACTCCGGACCCCCCACCGTAATCGGTGAGAATTTCAACGGTGGCCAGTACGGACCGACTGAGTTCACTCTCCGCGGAGGGATAGGTAACGGCGGTACGGAGCGCCTCCGGTGGTTCATGGGAGTCATGGACGGTAAGCGTATAGGGGGATGGAAAACTATCGGAGACCTGATCGAGCACCATGACGTAGTACGTGCCCGGCCGGAGCGCCGGTGCACTGGTACGGTCAATCGTGAGGGATTCGGTAGATCGGATCGACTGAGACCGGTGATCGGCCTCCCACCGATCCAAGGGAGCCTCACCACGGCTGAGAAAAAGATCCAGATCACCGGTGGTGCCGCTGATGTCCAGACGGAGTGCCGGCGTCCCGGTGGGGACGGTGATGCGGTACACGTGCGCCATCGCCTCCTCCGGGAGCAGCACTGCGCTCACCGAGGCGGAGGTAGAGAGTTCACGACGGACGGTGGGTTGCACCACGGAGAAGGTGATCTGGAAGGGGATCTCAGTAAGCTCCTCTCCATCCACCACCGGACGCTGGGAGAGCTGGTAGAGCACCTCAAAATCGAAGTAGCCCGGTTCCAGGGCGGGATCGCCATTGCGACGCAGGGACAGGGTTTCATTGTACGCCGGCTGTTCGGAGAACGTGACCATTTCACCGGTGGTGGTATACATCACGAGATCCAGATCCGCCGGCGCATCCTCGATCTCTACGGTCAGCGCAAAGGCGTTCTCCGGCAGTTTCACGCGATACGTAAGCGCATGGACATCGGTATCCACCAACGGCAGAACCGCCTGCACCGGCTCGTTGAGGGGCGCGATACGCGTACGGACCTTTTCCTGGCCAAAGATCGTACCGGTGAACGCCACCAAGATAACCAGGAAGGTAACTACCGCACGGTATCGCATATCCTACCTCACGCAGAGAATCGCAACGAGTGTAGACGGTGCATCTTGGATTCGAGATCATCCGCGCTGACGTAGCGCGCCTCGCGAATCGTCTCGCGCCCGTCCACAAACAGCACGATTCCGGGAATGGTGAAAATCGAATACTCGCCGGCAGCCTCCGGGAGTTCGTCCAGGTTTACGTAATAGGCCTGCGCCTCCGGAAGTGCGCCCACCATATCGCGGACCTTAGGCTTCAGCGCGGTGCACACGCCACAGTCCGGCCGGGAAAAATAGGCCACCACAAACGGCTTTTCGGCGATGATCTGTTTCAGTTCTTCAAGAGATGCAACATCGGTCATTATGCATATAAGTATAGCGGTTTCCCCGGGCTCTGTGCTATACTCCGCCGCCGCACACAACGCTCGAGTCCAACGAACGAAGGAAGTTATTTTATGCCGCTCAATGTCGGAATCGTCGGTTTGCCCAACGTGGGCAAATCCACCATCTTTTCAGCGCTCACCTCGGTCCCCGCAGAGGCGGCGAACTATCCCTTCTGCACGATTGATCCTAATGTGGGTATCGTGCCCGTACCGGATGAACGTCTTCAGAAGCTGTCTGAGATCATTCCCACGGAGAAGGTGATCCCCACCGTGGTGGAGTTCGTGGATATTGCCGGTCTCGTACGGGGCGCGAGCAAGGGGGAGGGACGGGGAAATCAGTTCCTGGCTCACATTCGCGAGACGGGAATCATCGCGCACGTGGTCCGTTGCTTTGATGATGATGACGTGACCCACGTGGATGGTTCTATCGACCCGATTCGGGACATCGAAACGATCGATATCGAACTGGCGCTGGCAGACCTGGAAACGGTTACCCGCCGGCGGGAGCGTCTCGAAAAAGAGCTGAAATCCCACGACAAGAAGATCGCCGCCACCGCCAAGGCGGTGCAGCCGGTCTTGGAGTTGCTCACCGCCCACCTGCAGGAGGGGCAGCCGGCGCGTTCACTGGAGATGACGCCGGAACAGCGGGCGCTGATCTATGATCTCCACCTGTTGACGGTAAAACCGGTGCTCTACGTGTGCAACGTGGACGAATCGGGAATGGACGGCAGCTCCCCCTATGAGGCGCTGGTGCGGGACCACGCCACGCGGGAGGGCGCCGAGGTGGTGCGGATCTGCGGACAGCTGGAAGCCGAGATTGCGGCTCTGGAGACGGAGGAGGAGCGGCAGGCGTTTCTCGACGATGCCGGCCTCCAGGAGCCGGGCCTGGCGCAACTCATCCGCAGCGGGTATCGTGGGTTGGGTATGCGCACCTTTTTCACCGCGGGTCCCAAGGAAAACCGGGCGTGGACGTTCCGGGAGGGTGCCACCGCGCCGGAGGCTGCGGGGGTGATCCACACCGACTTCCAGAAAGGATTTATCCGCGCCGAGACCTACCACATCGACGATCTGTTTACCTACGGCAGTGAGCAGAAGGTCCGGGAAGCGGGCAAGCTTCGCCAGGAGGGCAAAGAGTACCGCGTAAAGGACGGTGACGTGATGTTTTTCAAGTTCAACATCTGAGGCGCCGCCGTAGCCGTCACCGCCGTTGCCGTCATTCGGTGAGTTCCGCGTTTTTTCCCTCCAGGAGGGAGCGATACCGCCGGGTGAACTGACGCCACACCACCACAAACAGCGCCGCCAGCACCGGCCCCACGAGAAATCCGATCAGCCCCAGCCAGGCGATGCCGCCGATCGTCGAGAGTAGCGCCAACGCCGGATGCAGACCCGACCGGTCTCCCAGGAGCTTCGGCTTTACCACGTTTTGGGTGATCGCCACCCCCACGGCGCCGGTGATAATGATCACTAGACCAGCCACCACTCGACCGGAGAGGATCAACACCAGCCCCGCCGGAATCAGCACCAGGTTTGTACCGATCAGGGGAATCATGGACAACACCATCGTAATCACGCCCCACAGAAAGGGGCTGGGCAGCTGAAAGATCACAAACAACACCGTTGCCAGCCCGCCCTCCAACAGTCCGATGATAATCGTACTGATCAAGGTGGCGCTGGTGGTGTTGAACGTCTCGGCCACGATCTGGTCCATATCATGATTACTTACGGGGAT
>JAWOCO010000156.1:0-13388 GCA_046483765.1 Alkalispirochaeta sp.
CTTTGGTGGGGGGATTCGCACCGCCGGCGCGGTTAAGTCCAACAAGATCAAGAAGACCGCCACCTCGGACTTCATGGAAATCGAGAAACAACGGGGAATCTCCGTGGCCACGGCGGTGATGAGTTTTGAGTATCAGAACAACCTGATCAATATCCTCGATACCCCGGGCCATAAGGACTTCGCCGAGGATACCTACCGTACCCTCACTGCCGTGGACAGCGTGATCCTGGTGGTAGATAGCGTAAAGGGTGTGGAGGAGCAGACGGAACGGCTGATGCAGGTGTGCCGCATGCGTGCCACCCCGGTCATTATCTTCGTAAACAAGCTCGACTGAGAGGGCCGCGCGCCGGTGGAGCTCATGGATGAGATCGAGGAGAAGCTGGACATCAAGGTGCGGCCCATGACGTGGCCCATCGGCATGGGGCAGCAGTTCAAGGGGGTGTATAACCTCCACGAGAACGATATCTATCTCTTCCGGGCGGGAAAGACGGTGGTGGAGGAGGATCGGCTGCACATCACGGATCTCGCCGACGACGAATTGGACCGCCAGTTGGGAACCGACGCCGGACGGTTGCGGGATGACGTGGAGCTGGTGGAGGGCGTCTATGAGCCGTTCTCCGTGGATGCGTACCAGTCGGGAGAGTTGGCGCCGGTGTTCTTTGGGAGCGCCCTGAACAACTTTGGCGTCCGGGAGTTGCTGGAGACGTTTATTACGATCGCTCCGCGCCCGATTCCCCGCGCCACGAGTACCCGCGATGTCTCCCCCGACGAGGAACGGTTCAGCGGATTTGTCTTCAAGATTCACGCCAACCTCGATCCGCGCCACCGCGACCGCCTGGCGTTCCTCCGCGTGTGCTCCGGCACGTTCGAACGCTCTAAGCAGTTTCTGCATGTGCGCCACGGCAAACAGATGCGCTTTACCAATCCCTACAGCTTCATGGCGGAGCGCAAATCCACGGTGGACTTCGCGTATCCCGGAGATGTGGTCGGTCTCTACGACCGCGGGGATTTGAAGATCGGCGACACCCTCACCGAGGGAGAAGAACTCGAGTTCCGCGGTATTCCCTCCTTCTCGCCGGCGATCTTCCGGGAGATGATCAACGGTGATCCCATGCGGAGCAAACAGTTTCATAAGGGCCTCAGCCAGCTCACCGAGGAAGGCGTGGCGCAGCTCTTTCGGCAGGGGAACCGACTCATCGTAGGTACCGTGGGGGAGCTGCAGTTTGATGTGATCGCCTACCGCCTGGAGCACGAGTACGGCGCCGCCGCCCATATGCAGGGACTTCCCTACGTGGAAGCGCGCTGGATCACCTCGGAGGATGTACAAGCTCTGGACGAGTTTATGCGCTTTCGGTCACGAAACATCGTCTGGGATAAGGATGAAAAGCCGGTCTACCTGGCGGAATCGCCGTGGGTCCTGGCCGCCAACGAGCGGGACTACCCCAAAGTGGAGTTTCACACCACCTCGGAGTTCAAAACGCGATCAGCTGCCGGCACGTGATGATCAATACAGCGGGATAAAGAACTGGTGCAGCAGGCCGTCGATCTGCTGGATCGCCAGGGCCATCATCGCCACCGCCAGGTAAACTACCACATCCCCCTGCAGGATCCACGGCACCTTCCGGTGCCGGAGCTCCAGCCGGACTGCGGCTATCGGCACCAGCGCCAGCATCATGCCCACACCCGCAGCAACCGCCCCTGCCAGGATATGCGGCAGGCTGGGAACGTGCTCAACCAACGCCATCACCACCACGAAGACCGTCACATTCACCAGCGCTGCTGGGGCGCCCTGCCGTAACTGTCGCCGATAGAACGGAAACAGGACACTGCCGATCCGCAAGACCAGCACCAGCGTGACCGCGATCACCGTCGATAGAGATATCGTTGATAGAATGGTAACATCCAGGGGCAGCAGTACGTAGCGGTAGAGCGCCCACTGCACCAGCCCAACCCACAGCAGGGCGGCGGTGGTGGCTACAGACATATAGAACGCCCGTCGCGGGCTGCGGACCACCGCGGCCAGGGGATAGATCCCCAGATAGTGCACGAGAACAACGTTCTGAGCCAACGCCACCGTCATGATTAACGCGATAGTACTCATGCCGGCTCACCATTTCCAGACGGTTTGGCGGCGTAGCGCCGATAGACCGAGATGCCCATCCTCCCCAGTGCCAGGAGCAGAAAGCCCACCGCCACGGAGTCGGCGTACATGTAGCCCGCCCGGGAGAGGACGATGCGCACCGCAGCCAGCGGGGCGAAACCCAGTACGAACCCCGCTGCGAGCCCACCGGCAACCCCCAGCCGATGGCGGAAGGACTCTCCCGGGGGACTGGAGAACGCCGGCCACACCGTGATTCCCGCCACCGCCAGCGCCTGCACCATATACCCGGTGCGCCCCGACGCGGCCTGTCCCAACCGGGCCAGGAGGATCTCCGCCACCGTCACGGCAACGGCGGCGGTGAGCAGCACCGGTATGATGCGGAGGTGCCGCGGGAGCCACCGTTCCGCGAAGAAAGAAATCGCGTGAACGGTGGGAACGATAACCACCACCGCGATGGAGAAGAGAACTGCCACATCATAGGACTGACTGGCGTAGAGGACAAACGGTAGCGCCAGCGGCACCATCCAGACCGGGTTGCGGGTCGTCATGTGTCGTGCAAAATGTGTCACCGCTGCTCCTCAAAGTAGTCTTGCGCCGCGATTACCGCGGTCTCGGTGGCCGAACGGATCCCCCTCTCGGTGAGAGTTGCTCCGCTCAAGGCATCGGCACCGGAGTTCTCCACGGCTCTCCGGGCGTAGGAGGATTCATTCTGTGCCCCCACATGCGTGGCACGCACGGTTCCGTCGGCTTCCACAGTTACCGCCACATCGATACGGGACCGGTATCCGGGAGCCGATGCCACCACGACCACGGCGGTAGTAGCACCATCGCGTTGTACCGGCCACACGGTCCGAATCCCGGTATCGCCGAACTCCTCCGGGTCGCCCAACTCCTCCGGATCGATCGGCGCCATCACCGTCCCCAGATCCTGGGAGACTAAGTCCGCATCGGGAAGATCGTCGACGGGTGCCATTCCCAGGGAGAAGAGGAACTCCGCCAGTAGGGCGAGCGCCACCGCGGCGATCGGAAACCCCACAACCTTCGCCCCTCGCTGCAACATCACATTCATCGCTCGCGCCTCCGGCGGAGCTGCCACAGGTAATCGAGCAGCGGCCGAAACGCCCCGGCCACCACCAGCCCCGCCACCGCCGGGAGATCGGTACCTCCATAGACGGTGAACACCGCCGTCAGGATCCCGGCGGCCGCGCCGAAGAGCACGATACTCCCCCGGTGAAACGGTCTCACCCCGGGATCCGATAGCGCCAGCACCGCCACTAGGGGCGCGTTTCCGGTGATCACCGCGGTGAGCGCTTCTCCACCGAGCAGCGTCAATCCCACGGCGAAGGTGGAGATGTACACTACCGGAAGGATGGAGGGAACCACATCCTCACCGATAATGATCATCACCGCCAGCAGTAAGGGAATCAGGAGGCCCGCCGTGGCGGAGGTGGAGGGAGTGGTTGCCAGTCCGGAGAGCGCCGCCACCCACTCGGGGGTGACCGACAGCGCCAGTGGATCGAAGATGTGCTGATCGAAAAAGCGGTACACCTGGGAGGACTCCACCATCGCCGCAATCCCATCGAGCCCGTCGGCAGACGCTCCCGGCACCACGGAGAGTCCGGGAACGAGGATCAACCCCACCAGGGCCGGGTGCATCCAATAGGCTCCCGGTCCCCCGGGGAGCCACAATCCAATCAACACGGCCGCTGCGGTTGCCGCTGCAGCTACCGGCGCGGAGATCCCCAGGGGCGCTAACGCGGTAATCAAGAATCCGTAGTACAGCACCCGTCCATTGCCAATGCCGCTACGCCGTACCGATGTATCATCGGTGAGTCCCACCAGGAGTTCAGCAAGAATGCCTCCCCCCACCGCGGCCACCGCAGTGACCAGCACCGAGGAACCACTACGAACCAGCGCCGCCACCAGCAGAACTGCAGTTGCCAGAGACAGCCGCAGGTAAATGCCCCGTACGGTGAGCATCCGGAAGTTGTGGGGTACGCGCAGATCTGCCAGGGCGCTCACAACCGGCCTCCGGCGCGCTCTTTTCCAGTTCGGATGTGTTCTACCAGCGGAATCCGCGAGGGACACACATGCGCGCACAGGCCGCACTCGGTACAGTCGAATACTCCGGCCCCGACCAATTGCTCGTCCGCACCGTCCCGCACCAGGTCATTCAGGAGAGCGGGATTGATCGCTACCGGACACGCCCGGACACACCCCCCGCACCCGATGCAGGTCTCCTCGGCGCCGCTTCGAACTTCGCGCGGAGTGAGGGCAATAATCGCCGTGACGTTTTTGGTAATCGGGGCGTTCACATTGGAGACACGGTTCCCGGTGAGAATTCCGCCGGCAACGATTCGGTCCGGTTCCTCGGTCAGTCCTCCGCACTCCTGCAGCACCTCGGCAATAGAGGTACCGAGACGAACCCGAATGTGCGCGGGCCGCGCGACGGCGCCACCACCCACGGCGATGATCTGATCAATTTGCGGTTTTCGGTACAGAACGGCATCCCGAATCGCTGCCAGTGTCGCCGGGGACAGTACCACCGCTTCCGTATCATCATCCCGCCCGGCCTTGAGACCGGTCACCCGGCGCAGTTGGTACTCAGTGTTGGCGGGATAGCGGTGGGGAACCCGATGCATCCGGACCGACGCGTTCTTGACTGCCCGGAGCGCCTTGAACGCCCGCGAGAACCCCGCGGCGACTACCACGTGCATGCGGTCGGTTCCCAGGATGCGGGCGGCGATAGCCAGTCCCTCCATAACCTCCTGCGCGCGTTCGGCGGCGATTTCCGCTCCGGCACTGAGATACGGTTCCGTCTCCGCCACGTCCAGGACGACCACCGGAGGCGCCCCGGAAGGCCGTCTACGCAGATACGCATGCGTCGGCACCCACGAGCGAGGCCCACTCACGATACCCGCGGAGCGCACAAGCTCCAGGAGATCCTCCGCCGGCAGGTCTTCCCAGGGATGCGGCTCGAGCGTCTTGCCCAGACGATCAAACTCACCATCCAGTTGGATCGCCAACGCGGAGGAGGTCGTTCCGTCCAGGAGAGTCGTAGTTCCCACTGTGGTAACGCGACCCGGGATGGGCGCATGCAGCGGTACCGCCAGGCGTTTGCCGCTCTCGGCGATAACCATCCCCTCGCGGACCAGCTCTCCCTGCTGCACCAGGCTCCGCAGACGGCTCCCGGCGTGCTGTTGAAGGGGAACCACGCACATCGTGGGAACCGCTGCATTCCAAAAACCCGGTTCAAGGGGCTTCTCTGTAGGTAAGGGAGTAACGCCCCCTGATGAAATTGATATCATAGTTATTGTCGTTCACTCCTCGAGACGGTACCAACCGTACCAAGGAGCCCTCGGTAGGGCAAGCGGATACCCACCACCAACGCGATAAACGGTATCAGCAACAGCCCGGCTCGTCGTCCGTAGGTGAGCACGTCGACCACCGCGAACCGTAGCGGCTGAAACCTGATACGAAACGCCCCTCGCTCCTCAATAAACAGGCGATACGCCGAACCCGGGGGCGTGGAGAACTGCTGTGAAATCCACTCCTGGTTGAAACGCCCCACTTCCGACTGATACGCCTCGAGACCGGTGGGACCACGACGCAGCCGCTGAAGCTCCAACGCCTGATCTAAACTGGGTACTTCATAGCGCCCGCCGTATATCAGCGTTTCCTGGTACCAGCGATGCGCCACGTATCCCGCCGTTGACAGCGGTTCATCCACCGGGGAGAGGGCGCGCATCCCCTCCACGATGCGTTCCAAGTCTTCGTTCGCCTCCACGTGGTGCGCGGCGCGCTCACCGGCCGGCTGTCCCACCGCCAGGTGCTCCGGTACCGGCGCGCTGAGTTCCCCCACCGGTCCTCCGAGGATCATTCCCAACGTTAGCAGCGCCACCGAACCGGCCGCTCCGATCGAGAGGGCCGGCAGGAGGCCGGGAAAGGTGACCCGGGCGCGGAGAATACGGCGGGGGGCAAACAGGGGATGCTCAGACCGCCGTACCCGCCACCGATGGGTGGCGACTTCCACGCTCCAGATCCCCACCAGCGCCGCCATGACCCCTCCGCCCGAAGCGAGGGTGGGAGCGGTAGCCACCAGCGCCGCCCCCGCCGCCAGCAGCAAGATCAATGCCGGCGCATGCTCCCGTTCCAGGCGGCCGATCCGGCCGTAGTTGAGCCATTCCCGTTCCAGCTCGTAACTCTGCGCGTTCCAGTACGCCCACGCCAGTCCGGCAAGGACCGCGGGAATCACGCTATCCGGGCCCGCTCGTACCGTATAGATCGTGGTCACCAGAAGGACTGCTACGGCACTACCCCGACGGCGACGAAGCGCAAACAGCACGGGAAGTAGACTGAGGAACACAACTGCCCCGGCGGCTACCGGGAGCACCGGCTGCCATCCCAGCAGATAAAAATCAATTCCCGCCAGATATCGTTCCAGCTCCATCCAGCGGCTTACCATTGAACCGCTGCGGTCAAGATAGATAATCGCCACCGGGTCGGTGGCCGGGCCCCCGCGAAAGAGCGTGATGAGCGCCGTGGAAAAGGGATCGAGGCGCGGATCGTCCGGATCCAGCCGCTGTGACAGATTGGCGATCAGGACCTCTGCGCCGCCGTCAAAGTCCTCGATCAGGACCGAGGCGTTACCGGCATAGAGCACCGTCTCCCCGGCAGCCTGCAGGCGCTGAACCGCGCGATCTTCATCACCAATATCCGGAATCACCACCGCATCAAACGTCTGCCATGGCCGAAGTTCCTCCTCACCGAAAGTACTGACCCCCGGAGCGATCAGTAGCAGCAGCCCGGCGATCACGAGGAGGGTGCTCAGAATAATGGGCCACCAGAAGGAGTTCGTCATACCGCCGGTAGAGTTTACAAGAGACTGAATGCCAAGCCGGTGAAGAATCCCAAGAGTACGCCCACAAAGACTTCGCTCGGCGTGTGCCCACTCACCTCTTTCACCGGTTCAAACTCGATACCGAAACGAGATTCCAACTCTCGCCCCATTTCGTTGATTTTTTGTGCCTGGTGACCCGCGGAGAGGCGTACTCCCATGGCATCTCGGATAACCAGCACGCCGTAGAATAGCGCCACCGTAAACACGGGTGAGCGCACGCCATAGGCAACACCGATTGCGGTGGCCAATCCGGTTACCAGGGAGGAGTGGCTGGAAGGCATACCTCCCGTTTTCCACATGAGGGTGGCGACCATGTCCTTGGATTTGCGAGACCGCCCCCGGACCTGATCCAGGATCATTTTGATAACCTGTGCCGAAAACCAGCTGAAGAAGGCAGAGAGAAAAAGCCGACTCGAGATCATTTCGTAGAGATATTGGGCGCTCTGACTCTGCACCTGAGCAGTGTCGTCAGTGCGCAAGCCCTTTGTCAAGGCTGTGCTCCCGGTCTACACTGCGGGCATGGCAGAACTACAGGTGGCGGAAGACGACGATGGGCGGCGTCTGGACAGAGTACTTCGCAATGGGTTTCCCAAGGTTCCCCCCGGCGCGATCGCCGGAGCGATCCGCCGCGGCGATGTCCGCCTGAACAACCGCAAAGCATCCGGAGAAACCCGCGTACAGCAGGGAGACCGGATTTCCATTCCTGATTGGTCCGCCACTGGTCGCGAACAGCGCCGACCGGACCCAGCGCCCCGGGAATCGCGCTTTTCGCCGCACCTTCATGGGGATGAACTGCGCGCCGGTCATTGGAACGTCTCCATTATCGAGCGTACCGATGATTGGCTCGTCTTGAACAAACCACCGGGGCTTCCTGCGCATGGCCAGGAAGCGCTGGACGAGATCGTCCGGGGAGTTGCCGCACGCCAGGGCTGGTGGGAGGAGAGCGTGTCCTTTCGTCCCGGTCCCGTCCACCGCCTGGATGCCGGCACCAGCGGCGTTCAGCTCTTCTCGCTGTCCAATGCGGGAGCAAAGCTGCTCACGGAGGCGCTGCGCCACCGCCGTGTGACCAAGATGTACCTGGCAGTCACGGCGGGCCACCTGAAGCGCGGTACGGAAATCGATCGACGCCTGGCCTACGACCGTTCCCGGCGTGTGGCCGTGGTGGAACCGACAGAGGGACGCGTCCCGCCTCTCCGCTTCGCCTCCGCTCGGACGGTGGTGTATCCGGTAGCCACCACCGGTGACGGCAGCGTATCCCTGGTGGCCGCCTTCCCGCTCACCGGCCGAACGCACCAGATTCGGGCTCACTTGGCCGCCGCCGGGCTACCCCTGGTGGGAGATGAGAACTACGGCGGGCCCTCCTGGGCGCAGGCAGTACCCCAGGATCCGCGCCTGGGAGAGCGCAAACGCATGCTGCTGCACGCCCTCGTCCTGGCCCTGGAAAACCCCGCCACCATGTGGACCGCCCCGCTTCCCAGCGGTGACTATCACATGGTGCGGTCGATCTTCGGCGACGCCTCGGGAATCGTGAAGCGCCTGCAGGAGATTCTGGCGATCGCCTGTACCACCTGTCCCCGGACCGCTACAATACAACTATGAAGCGGTTTCTCGCGAGAATCATGTGGCGCTTTCGTGGCGTACAAGTATTTGCTCTGGTAGGGAAAAGTGGGTCCGGCAAGAGCTTTCGCGCGCGACTGGTGATGGAGAAGAACGGAATCGACCTGCTCATCGACGACGGATTGCTCATTGAAAACCAGAAAATCGTCGCCGGCAAGTCCGCCAAGAAGGAGCAGGCCTATTTGGCGGCGGTGCGGACGGCGCTGTTTACCGAGAAGGCCCACCGCCGTGAGGTGCAACACGCCATAGAGAAGTCGCGCTTTAAGCGCATTCTGGTACTGGGCACCTCGGAGCGCATGGTGCGCAAGATCTGTGTCGCGCTTCAGCTCCCGGAACCCAAGCGCATTATTATGATCGAAGAGATCGCCACCGCCGACGAGATCGAAACGGCGATCAACCATCGCACCACCTATGGCCGGCACGTCATCCCCGTGCCCTCGATCGAGGTGAAGCGGAACTACCCCCGCATCATGGGGGACTCGGTGAAGGTGATCTGGAAGCGGGGTCTAGGGCTGTTGCGCGCCGACAAGACCTACGAAAAGACGGTGGTGCGTCCCGCCTTTAGCACCAAGGGAGCGGTACAGATCAGCGAGGCGGCGCTCACCCAGATGATCATGCACTGCGTGGACGAGTTTACCCCGGGCATCATCATCAGCCGCCTGAACATTAAGTATGATCACCGTGGCTACCGGATCGACGTCCACGTCCAGGTGCCCTATCGCCTGGAGCTCAAGGGCAGTATCTACAGCTTGCAACAGTACATCGTGGAACACGTGGAGCGGTTTGCCGGCATCGTGATCGATGAGTTGAATATCGTCATCGACAACGTCACCAACGCCCCGGCGATCGAACAAGACAAACAGAAGCGCAAGACCAAACACGGAGGCAAGCGGTGATCCCCGGAAACCGCGGCGGCGTGCGCAGGGCGCGGCGGCCCGCGCGCAGGGCACACCACCCCACGCCCGGACCGCACCCCGGCGGCTCGCCCGGTCGGCAGGCTCTGCGGACTCGGTGCGGCCGGCAGGCTCTGCGGGCGTTCGTCGTGATCCTGCTGTGGTCCCTGGCGGTGCCGCTGGCCGCCCAGGAAACTGAACACACCGCCGCCACCGCCCACTACGTGGTCAGCTCCCCGGTGAGCGCCGGCCACGCCGAGGACATGGGCCGTCGGCTGGAGGCGTTGCTGGAATTATACAACCACTACTTCCGCTTTGACCTGGAGGACCTGTCACCGGCACTGCCGGTGCGTCTTTTCGACTCCCGGGAGCACTACGCGGCGTACCTGGAGCCGCTCATCGGGGAGCCCTCCAATGACTTCGTCTATCTCCACTACGCCGATGCTCGGCAACGGGAGCTGGTGGGCTATACCGGTGACGGAATCCCGCAACGCGCCTTGAACCATCACAGCTTTGTGCAGTACCTGCGCGCCTTTATTCCCGAGCCTCCTCTGTGGCTCCGGGAGGGCTTTGCCGTGTACTTCGCCGAGAGCAGATACGAGGCCGATTTAGGGCGTGCGGTGTATGAAGAAAACCTCGCCTGGCTCGAGACGCTGAAGGCGATGGTGGCCGGCACCTCTTCGAGACGGTGGATCGTGTGGGAGGAGCTGCTTTTCCTCACGCCCCGGGAGGTTCAGGACGCGGCGGAGAGCTTCTATCCGCAGGCCTGGGGCCTGGTGAGCTTTCTTGTGAACCATGAGCGTCCCGAGATCTCCCGGCTCCTGTGGGACAGCATCAGCGCCCTGCAGCATGACTCCTCGCTGGAGGAGAACAGTGCAGCGGTGTATCGGCACGCCTTCCGCTGGGAGGATCCCCGGCAGCTACAGGAGCGGTTTACGGAATACGTCGCCTCCCGCCGCACCTTCGCCCAGTGGCTCGCCACCGGGGTAGAGCGCTACGACCAAGACGATCACGCCGGGGCGGAACGCGCCCTAGTGGAGGCGCTACGGCTGCGCAGCGACGATGCGGTGCCCTTCTACTATCTGGGATTGATCCACTATGACCGGGAGAACTATGAGATCGCCGGCGATTACTATGAACAGGCGTTGGCGCGCAGTGACTCACCGGCTCCCGTGCTGTACGCGCTGGGCATAAACGCCCTCGCCCGCGATCGCCGGGAAGATGCCCGCGAGTACTTGGAGTCCGTTCCCGAGGATGCCCCTGATATCCGGGAACGCGCGGAGGAACTTCTACGCCGTCTCTCCACCACCGGTGGTGGCTGAGGGAGACGAGCGCCTGCGTCGTCGGCGGGGGCGGGACCGCCGCGAACTGCGATGATCCAGATGCTCCGGCGCTTCGTCGCGGAGCAGCCGTCCTTTGTTGCGGAAAATCTCGTTAATTGCCCCTTCCACCTCGCGGTTTGCCGGCGTCACCGGGCTGAGAAACTCCTTGAGCGCGTAATACGCATCCCGGAACGGAATCCGACGTTCCTGGGAGAAGGGACTGTACTCCAGGAGATAGTCCGCCGCCACAAATACCAAGAGATCTGTCCGTTCCAGCGGGCCGTGTTCGTGACGCTTCTCATCCAGCAACGCCAGACGCTCCACGAGCGTGGTGCGGTAGGCGCGGTTGGCGCGCGCCAGGTGCGCCTGCTCCGGAAGGACCGCGGCGTAGAGGTTCAGGTCCATGAGCATCGTGACAATATCTTTCGCGTAACCGCTGTTGAGGATCTTGAAGAGCTCTTCGGTCATCCGGGAGGACGGGGTATCGTGAAGCAGCGCGTGGTCCTTCTTGATCTGCCGTCTGAGCTTCCAGGGTAGCTTCATCCCCCCACTGGCGGCGTACTTCACCGCCCGGATCATCCGAACGGGGTCCTCACGGAAGATTCGGGGCAACGGGATCACCGGACGGAGCACCCGCTCCTGTACATCCCGCACTCCCCCCACATAGTCGACTACCGTGTTGTCTTCCGGATTGAGAAACAGGGCGTTGGCGGTGAAGTCCCGCCGTAACACGTCTTCTTCTATCGAGCCATAGATGTTCTTGAACCCCTCCGCATCTTCGCTGCGAAACGTGGAAACCTCGATCACCTTGTCGCGGAAGAGCACATGGGCCAGTCGGAACCGCTTTCCGATAATTCTACTGTTTCTGAAGAGCTTGCGGATCTGGTTGGGGGTGGCCGCTGTGGAAACGTCAAAATCTTTGGGTTTCTTGCCGAGGAGCAGGTCCCGTACCGCCCCACCCACGATATAGCTATCGTAACCATGACGGCGCAGACGGCGCACCACTTTCACCGCATCGTGGTCGAGGTCTTGCGAGTTGATGCCGTGTTCATCGGGGGTGTACACGGCGGCGGTCTGGACGATCGAGCCATCGGCGGATCGAGAGTAACGCTTGCGCACGGTTATCCGCTCACTCCTTTGCAGTAGGTGGTGATCTTATCCACGATCTGTAAAATCTGCCGTCCCGCCTCTTCATCCCCGTAGTCCGCTACATACGGGCGCCCGCTGTCTCCAGCAGCCACGACGCGCGGATCAAGAGCCACCCTGCCGAGAAACGGAACTCCCAGTTCCTCGGCAGCCTTCTCGCCGCCCCCGGTACCGAAGACCTTGAACTGCTCGCCGTCGGCCATGTTCTCCACGATACCGATCACGGGGATTTCCATCTTTTCCGCAAAATTCACACTCTTCCGGGAGTCGAGAACAGCTACATCCTGCGGAGTGGTAACGATCACAATCCCGGTGAGGGGCTTCATTTCCTGTCCCACCGTCAGCGCTTCATCGCCGGTCCCCGGGGGGGTGTCCACGATCATGTAGTCCAACGGACCCCACACCACATCCGCGAGAAACTGCCGGATCAGGCCAATCTTCATCGGGCCTCGCCAGATGAGCGCCTGATCCGCGTTGTAGCCAATGTTACCCACGCTCGCCACTTTGAGGTTGGGCAGCACTTCCACCGGATCGATGGAATCCTGCTCGCCGGTAAACCCGACACCCTCGATGCCGAGCATCTTGGGCACGTTTGGGCCGTGAATATCGGCATCCATAAGCCCCACCGTGAGATCTTGCAGAGCCAGAGCCCAGGCGAGGTTGACGCTGATTGACGATTTACCCACGCCACCCTTACCGCTCATGACGGCGATTTTATAATGAACCTGCTCCAGGGTTTCCCGGAGCTTCGTGTCTTGAGGATTCTCCCGACCTTTGATCATGGCCGGTATCGTACCACAAGGGGTATGGTGCGACTACTCCTGATCTCTCTCCCCATCTGCCGGTTACAACTTGAGCACGATAGTGATAGCCGTAACCGTGGCGCAAGACCGTGGCACTTCAGATGGAGGCGCACGCCGAGAACCTTCTTGCTCAGGCCACCGCAGATGAGTACCTTGGGCATCGCTGATGAACAAGACGATCGCGATACGGCTAAGCGTGCTCCTGCTGCTACTTGGCGTGAGCTATTTTCTCACGGTCCAGATCGTGGCGATGGCTCCCGGCGAGGTGGATTGGTCACAAGTGTTTTCATCGCGGGATTCAGTCCGGCAGTTCGTTGAGCAATTTGATCCGTACGACATGCTGGTGTTTCTGTTTTTGCAGATCGCACAAGTCGTCATCGCACCGATTCCCGCCAACGTCCTGGCCCTGGCGGGGGGCGCGCTGTTTGGCCTGTGGGGCGGCTTCCTGGTAAGCTCCGTCGGTCTCATCATCGGATCGCTGATCGCCTTCGGTATCGCCCGCTTCTTTGGGCGTCCGGTGGTGGAGGCGTTCGTGGAACCGCGCCACATCGATCGCTATATCGATGGCGTCGCCAATCGTCACTTCCTCATTCTCCTGGTAGTGGT